>NZ_DJUM01000018.1:7288-9955 GCF_002440475.1 Exiguobacterium sp. UBA6282
TCAGGGTTTGGCGGCGCACCACGGAACGGTTCGAAGACGATGATGCAGACGACTAGAATAAGAAGAACGGCTAACATTAAGGTACGTTTCATGAGACACCTCCATTTGTTTTTATTTATTTTATCAAAATAAAACAAAGCAAGCGGAGGTGTCTTTCAAAAGAAAGGCTATTCCTTTCTTAAATTTCGAGAGTCCGTTTCCCGTGACTTTACAGACAAGAAGTCGGTTCGAACGAAGACGATTCTGTTCGTCATCGATCGAACGTTTCCGCTCGCTGAAGTACGAGAAGTTCAAGCATACGTCAAACAAGCCAGTAAATTCGGCAAGGTTATCTCCATTTAGGAATTAGGTACGATGTAAAAAAGCGTGACGATCGAGCTGACAGGCTCATCTTCCGTATAGTCAACAAATTCCTCTTGTGATTCATGAAACGTATAACGGTTGCTCGGAAAGAGTTCCGTTACCCAGGTCGGAACATGTAAAGAAAGAGGGAAAGACTGAACCCGCTCGAGTGGGAAAGGAGTCCCGTATGGATTCGACGTGTGGACATGCAGTGCGTCTTGTGAAGCATCTTCGAGGGCGATCGTCATATATATCTGATGTTCAATCTGTTTTTTCGCTAGGTGTTGCCGCATGTCCTGCAAAGCACCCAACGCAATCCGAAGATGTGCTTTTCGAATGCGTAGACTCGCGTTGCCGTGTCCATAAAAGTCAGGGTGTACATGCCAGTCGTTAAACCAATCGTCTGTATTGATATAGGAAGGAGAAGAGTAGCTTTTGAACTCGAGTTCTAGATTTTTAAAATAACGGCGTTTGCCGCGAAATTTTTTCATGGTTCATCGACCTTTCACGTATAAATTATTCTATTCTAGCATTATTGATCAAATCTTGTTTATCGAACGACCAATGATGCCGAACCGCCTCGATGATGACATCGGGACGATCCCAGTGCAACATATGTCCTGTACCCGGCACATGGTGGATCGTTGCTTGCGTCATCTCATGTAATAGATTCGTCGCCTGCTGACGGATGGGTGCTTGATCCTGCGGTAACGTTGCGACGTACAACTGAATGTTTGTTAGTGGAACCTCCGCGAGAAAATCAAGGACATCATCATGGTGAAGCGCACGTATGATCGCAGCGGCCGTCGTACCGCGCGCATGCCAGTGGAATCGTCCTTCCTCCATCCGAAGAAGATCGACTCCGGCTTGATCAAGGGAGTGCGAGCGACGGGCATTCGGGGCATAGACGGCAACGTCTAAAAATTCCTCTCATGTCGAAACGGAATCCTCGAAGTCTTGTTCATAAAAGGCGACTTCTTCCTCTACGGAACGACCGTAGAGTCGTTTACTGTGATAGCCGCCGTCAATCAGGATCGTGCTGAGCACACGGTCCGCATGTTCAATCAAATAATAAAGCGAGAGAACACTGCCCCACGAGTGCGACAAGGCATAGAACCGCTTGATATCAAGGATGTGTAAGACTTCGTCGATCCAGTCCGTGAAGGGTTTCATTCGATAGTGTTGGGGATCTGAGAAAGCTGATGTTTTGCCGTGACCGGGTAAATCAATCGCAATCAGACGGAATTCGTCCGCGAGCGCTTCGGCGATTTCAATGAAGCTGAGACTCGTACTGCCGAGTCCATGGAAGCAGACGATCGTCGGAAGCTGTTCGTTTCCCCATTCCGTAATACGGACGGATTGATGCTGACAGGTGATCGTATAACGTTTCATTTGCCATCTCCTTTTTTCTTTTACTGTACCATGAGGAGAATGTTGGGAATTGAAAAATAAGGAAACTTTCTTCAAGGAGTAGCGTAGAGATAGAGGACACGTCATTTACATAGAGGAGAATTCACATGGAAACAATTATTACGATGCTCTTAACAGCCGTTACCTTATATGGACTCGGTGTCCTTGTCACTGGAGTAAAAGAACGCTTGCGTTAATCAAAAATATGTCTAAAGGAGTCCGTCATGTTTCCAATCGTAAAACAAGAATTCACGAACAGCTTCAAAAGCGTCAAGGCAATTCTGTTGATTCTTTTTCTGACGATTACATCCGTCTTCACAGCATCGTATTTGACGAGACATCCGGAACTGCTTGCTGGCGTTAATCAACCGTCTGCTTATACTTCAAGCATTAAGTTCTTCATCCTGTTCTTCGGTTTTCTATTCGTGGCTGCGTTATCACACGATATCATCAATCGTGAAATCGAGACGCGGACGATTCGTTTACTAGTCACGAAGACATCGCGACTGCGAATCGTTTTGGAGAAGTTTCTCGGATCGTTGTTGTTCTGGTGCGCGACGCTAACAATCAATTTCCTTATTGTCTCGCTCTACGCGCAACAATGGTTTTGGATGGATTATCTGACGGTTCTGATCGTCATCCTATATATCACGAGTTTCAATATCTTTTTATCAACAATAATGGCGAAGCCAAGTTTGACGATGTTCCTCGGTATTTTTCTCGGGATCGTCGTACCGATCATCGGTCTGTGGTCAGCTTTCTCAGAGAAATGGTATCTCGTACCGTTTCAATACATCTTGCCGTACCATGCCGTCATCGTGTCTGGAACGTTATTACTGTTACCTGTTTTATGGAGTGGGGTATTTTTGATGGTCGCCTACCTGACGTTAAAACGAAAGGATCTATAATATGACA
>NZ_DJUM01000018.1:10023-10886 GCF_002440475.1 Exiguobacterium sp. UBA6282
CGTTCATTCAGATTATGAGCGGGATCACACACTCGACAGGCGGAACTGTCGTACTTCTTGGGAAACCCACTGATCGACTGGATGCAATCAAACAACGGATTGGAGTCATGCCGGATACATCGAATCTCTATCATGACATGACGGCACGTGCGTTTCTTGAATATATGGCAGGATTATCCGGAGTTCGCATCACGAAGCAAGAAATTGGAAGATTGCTTGAACAGGTCGGATTAAGCGGAACGGAGCGACAAAAGATCAGGAGCTTCTCGTTCGGGATGAAGAAAAAGATCAGTATCGCACAAGCGCTCACCGGAAATCCGGAACTACTCTTTTTAGATGAACCGACATCCGGTCTTGATCCAGAATCGGCGATCGATATCCAGCGCTTATTGCTCACATTGAAAGCGGAAGGAAAAACGATCTTCTTGACCTCGCATAACTTGAATGAGATGGAAAAGATGTGTGACCGTGTTGCCATTATGGCGGAGGGAAGAATCGTCCGCTCTGGAACCGTTGCGTCATTACAAGAAGCGATGAGGCAGGAAATTCAAATCCGTATTCGGACTGTTCCACGGTTAGAGCCATCACATCTGCCAGAATACGCTCGACTCTTGTCGCAAACAGATGAATGTACACGACTTGAGTTAACGTCAAAAGAAGATATTCCGAATTTACTCATCTCGCTTGCGAAACAAGATGTCAAAGTGTACGAGGTGCAAATCGCACGCCAATCGTTAGAAGAGATTTTCTTAGCGGTCTGACCAATCAGCAACGGATTGTGTCTCCGGAAGCTCTTCGAGTAAGAGACGACCTCCGTCATTCCACTGACCGTACATCTGATTCAGTTTCGTTTTTTCAATCAA
>NZ_DJUM01000018.1:10927-18151 GCF_002440475.1 Exiguobacterium sp. UBA6282
GGGTCTTCTTGTAGACGCGCCTGGATGGCGTCATCGATGACGAACGCATCAGGTCGCATATCCGGGAGAACCTGTCGTCCGGACGGTTGCATCAAACCGAGCCGTTCTAAGCGACGGACCCGTTCCTTATTTAGTTCGGTCCAGTTACTGTTCTTTAGGCGCGGTGTGAATCGTTGAGCCAGTTCACCGTCCGCTGTTTTCTTCACAATTCCATCGATCCAGCCGAAACAAAGTGCCTCCTCGACGGCATCAAGATAGAGTAAACCTTCTCCTGTCTGTTTTCGACTGAGGATTACCCAACAAAACGACTTATGTTCCGCGTGTTCTGATAACCACTGTCTAAAGTCCTCGCGATTAGTGAACCGTAAGACGTCCGTGATCTCCATGCTCGTTCCTCCTTTTCATATCGAAATCCCCCTTCGTGTTACACGAGGGGGATTTCACTTTTTTATCGTAACGGGTCATGATGAAAGACACAATTCCGACCACTCTTTTTCGCTTGATAGAGAGCGGCGTCTGCCTGCTGGATTGTCTGCAGAAAATTATAGCTATCAGACGGTTGATGCGTTTGGCGAGACACACCAATCGATAACGTCACTTGTAGCGGTTCCGTCGCTGATAACTCATACGTTCGCGTGGCACTGGCTTCACAAATTTGTTCCGCGATTCGACGCGTCTCAGGCAATGAATATTCCGGTAACAGCATCATGAATTCTTCACCGCCGAATCGCCCGAGCACACAAGAAGGGGGACAATAGGACGTAAGCAAGGCACTGATTTGTCGTAAGATATGATCCCCTCGGTCATGACCGTATGTATCATTGACCTGTTTGAAATGATCGACATCGATAATCATGATTGAAAAGTTCATCTGTTGTGATTTATATCGTTGGACCGTCTCTTCTAAATGGCGCCTATTATCAAGTCCCGTCAACATATCCGTCAAGGCGAGACGCCGATGCATCCGGACTTGATGGAAGTGCCAGCGGACTTGATGGAGAATACTGTGTAGCAGGAGACCGGCACAGCCGTTTCCGACGAGAAATACCGTCATCGCTGTCACGTCATTCGGTCGAACATGTTGAACGAATGGTAAACAAAGAATGAGTGCGATTGAAAAAATGATCGGAAACGAGATAAAGCGATCCGGTGCTTCATTTTGTAAGTATAAGACAACGATGCTGACGATTAGATACGTACCGACAAGCCAGAATGGATGATTGGAATGAAAAATAAACGTTTGAAGGGAAGCGAAGACGAGCGTCGTAATGAAACCGCTACTGATGCCTCCATAGATGAAGGCGATGACGATTAAAGTAATCGACAAATCGAAACGAAATCCCTCATAGGTGATGGCATTGTGAATGACCCAGTAGCCGGCACCGGTTGCAAGAATGAGCACTAACAGATTTTTTTTCAGCCAACTGTCGAGCGTATTTCGGAATTGAAACCGCTTAAAAAAGAATAGAGAGATGAGCACGAAGAAAAAGGTTAGAGCGACGTTGAGTATGAGATGATTCAATGTATTCCACATGTTCGTGTTCCTCTCGAATTATTTCTGAAAGATAATTACAATAAAATGATTTATTTAGTAAATATTTATTCTATAAAACCAACCATACTCTAAAGGTGTATTAAAGTATCGTAATTACCTTATCTTTAAAAAAAAATAACAGGTTCTCTTCTAAATCAATAATACTCTGAGATTTTCTCGCGTGAAGACTCGATTAGATAATCAAGTGAGACGAAATTATGAATGAATGCAAACGAGCCAATTTCCTTGGTGGATACCCCTAATCTCTCTGCATCTTGATTGCGGACATCTTCATTCGAGTGCAGAATTTCAAAGCCTGCTGCTTGCATTCTCTCCCCGTCGAATTCGAGGGTGACGATATCTCCATCTTGCCACTCACTCTTCAATTGATGAAAGTGCATTTGGTACGCTTCGCTTGGAGGATCGACTTCAAACGCGATCAAGCCTTTTGGTGCATCGACTTGGAATGCCGGCGATAATCCTCCGCGTGTCACGATGGATTTCATATGATGCCGATGTGTCATATGACGTAATAGCATGGTCAGACCACTCCTTTTCATCTATTATTACGCGACGGCGTCAGAATATCGAGAAAAATTTACAAAAGAGAAGGAAGAATCTTGAATTTTTCTGATAGACAACGTTCGATTAGTCTGCACTTACTATTTGCTTCGCTCGTTTACGTCCCGGTTTCGATTTATGCGGGAGAGATCGATGCGAGCGGTATCCTGCAAACATGATTGATTAAAAAATGAAATCGATAGATAATCGAAATCAGATAATGCATACCCTTTATTCCTGAAAAAGGAAATTTCAAATATCCCCTTTTTGTACAATGAAGGTAGTCATATTGATTAGGAACACTTTTTAAAGGAGGGTATGATTGGATGAGAATCGTGAAGGTAGACCGATTGATAGTAGCATTGAGCATCTTTAGTGGACTTCTTGTATCCTTGGGTCGCTCGACGCAAATATATCCACAACAAATNNATTGGGATCGTTCTGATGTTGAAATGGATAAGAGAAGCGCAGTTACGTTTTTTATCCTTGATTGGTTTATCATTTAGCACGATGATCTATCTTGTGTGTGGCATCTTTTATCAAATCGAACAGTTCAGCCAGTATCAAGTGTTGGTCAAACAACAAGTCATTGCAGATCGTGGAACGATTGATGGGGACTATTTAACGAGTATTACGTCGATGCCTTCGCCCTATATGAACAGTCAATACTTTAACGGCAATACCTTCTTGATTTACTGGGCGAGCATCTTATTAATGGCGAGCTTGATCGCATGGTGGACTCGAGAGGAATGGCAAATATCTGAGTCAGATTAAAAAATCGCGCGACATGATGTTACCAATGAATAACAAAAAGAGTCCTTCTCTCTCCTGTACCGTGCAGAAGAGAGAAGGACTTGCAAAGTTTTAGCGACTAGAAGTATTTAAAAATGATCGCTCTGCATCTTATGCAGCAATTGATCAAACGTTTCGTGGTCCTTTGATGTAAAGGCGCGGAAATAACGATCATCGATTTCCTCGATTTCAGGAGCGGACGTTTGGATCAACTTCGTTCCCTGTTCTGTCAACAAAACCCGCTTTTCTCGATTGATCCGTTTTCGGATGACGAGATGTTCAGCAAGTAATTTCTTGACCGTTTGTGAAATGGCGCCACTTGAGAGTTCAAGCGTTCGTTCAAGTGATTTTTGCGTCGCACTTTCTTGGTGATACAAGGTCATCAATAAATCGAATTGGGACTTCGAGAGTCCTTTTGGTTTCAACACATCGTTGACTTCTTTCGAATAACGGCCATGGAGTCGCTGAATGGCGTTCCAGTGCTGCATCGAGGATTCGAATGTGAAGGTCATATTTTTTCCTCCTCTTTCGTCACGCAGGGTTGAGCTTATCGAAGAAACGGATCAATTCTTCTTGTTGTCGAGCCGTCAAAGCGGCGAATTGTTCTTGTTGAAAACGTTCGTAGGCGGGCACCACTTCTTGTAGGATGGCTGTTCCTTTTTCCGTCAGCAGAAGATAGTTCGTCTTCCATTTCCGTTGACGCGTGATCAGTTGCCGGTCGAACAGTCGTTTGATTCCGTGTGAAATCGTGCCATCGGTCACTTGGATCCGTTCGGCGATTTCCTTCTGACTCGTGCATGAGGTCGTGTGTAAGCAACGTAATACTTCCAGATTCGTATGGGACAGATCCCAGTGTTTTAAGAAAGCGTTGACGCGCTTGATTTGTTGATTATGATAGGTCGCAATTGTATGCCAGCATGCCATTGGATATGTCTCTGTAGTTGTTGTCATGGAGAACCTCTTAAATATAGAATGTACTGCTGTTGAACTAGTTTCACCATACCATATTAAAAATATCTCATGCTACTAGTTTGAGCGAAAAACCATCACTTTCCATTATTTCGATATACCTATAAAAAATCCTGATCGAATCAAATCCGATCAGGAAGTATACCGCTTGATAACGTGAGATACGTATCCTTCAATTGGAATCCATATTTCGTAAAGCACATCTCAGAGACGCGTCCTTGTAAGGTGATCGTCGCATAGTCGCCACGAATGACAAAAGACTTAAATTTTTTCACAATGTCTTGAATCAAAGCCTCGAGCAACAAACCGCGTTCGCCAAGACCTTCTTCTCTGACATTGATTTCAATTAAAGAAAACGTACCATATTCTGTATTTTCCGTCTGTTTCGTACCTTCATAAAGAACGGTTAAATAGGATCGTTTCGAGACAAGCGATCGACTATTCGGTGGTTCAAGAATCGTAACGTAATAACTTAGTGAAGGGAGACGTAAGTTTCGAGTGACCTCAACAATCTGGCGTTGATTATTATATGCAAGCCCAACGATTTGTTCTTGTGGATGATTCGGCACTGTCAATCCTTCTTGCTTACAAACGGTTTGCCACTCGGCTTCTGGAATCCAGACAGCCTCTTCGGTTTTCGCTAAAGCTTTAAAGAACTTCACGTTAAACGGATGACCTCCTATATAAAATGACTAATCCCATCATGCCTGACGGGTAGATGAAAAACGAGTTACAATCTGACGACAAATTTGTCTTCTTTTGCTATAAGTATACCTTGAAATTTCGTTTTGAAACAGACTACATCTCGATGAATCTACTGTCTATACTGAATGTATCAAGTCAGGAGGCGAGTATATGAAAACAGTCGAAGGTCCATTTTTCCATGGTACGAAAGCGACACTTCAAATCGGTGACGAATTAAAGCCGGGACATGCATCGAATTTTCGAGAACATCCGCTTCAACATATTTATTTCACGGCAACGCTCGATGCAGCGAAGTGGGGCGCGGAGCTCGCACAATCTGACGCTCCAGAGCACATCTACCTCGTCGAGCCGCTCGGAGCGTATGAAGATGATCCGAATTTGACGAACAAACGATTTCCAGGCAATCCGACCAGGTCGTATCGTTCGAATGAACCTGTGAAGATCATCGCTGAACTCGGAACGTGGGAACGGCATACGGACGAAGAGATTGAGACGATGAAAGCATCGCTTCAGCGGTTACGAGCAGAAGGGAAGGACACGATTATCGATTAACAAATCAATCTTACTCATTCCGTTTTTTGAAACTCGCTATTTCAACATCAACAGCTGATGATGAACTTTTTATTTAAACAACTAATATCATCATACAAGAGAAGGATATAATGGTACAATATGTAAAAAAAGGGGGGGTTATTCGATTGTCTCGCTACAAACAAGAAAAGAAACAAACACTCGATCATCTACGCGATGGTGTTGATCAAGGTCTTGGTAGTGCCGTACCTCGTGGACAAAACGACGGAATGCGCGGACTTGAGATGCTTGCAGTCGTCGTAATCCTTGGTGGAGGATATTTGCTATACCAATGGTTTTTCTAAAGTAAGAAGCATCATCCTTTCGAGGACGATGCTTCTTTTTGTTCGATTTCATTGACGATATCATCAAGCGTGACATGAGCTAGCACTTTCTCAAGGGCGGATTGCGCAAGCTCGAAGATTGGCGTGACCGTCGATTGGATGTTTCGTCCGACCGGGCAGTCTGGATTCGGTGCCGCATGGACGCCGAACAATTCCTTGTCCGGTACGACAGCGACAGCGTGATAAACGTCAAGCAGCGTGATGCTAGACAATGGACGGGCGAGCCGCGCACCGGCAACACCCGGACGAACTTCAATCAAATCTGGCTTTTTTGAGCATGCTCATGATTTTACGGATGACAACCGGATTCGTATTGACGCTGCCGGCAATCAAGTCGGATGTCATTTTCTCGTCGGTTGCAATCAACGATAGAATGTGGATACCGACGGAAAAACGTGTACTGATGGCCAACGGATGACCCCTCCTTCTTAAAAACAGTGTTCTCTTATTATACGTCGTATTGTTCATTTGGCAAGAAACGGGGAATAGAGACAATAATGTTGACAAACACTTTATTTGTAACTATATTGGTTACATGTAATCGAAGTAGTTACATATCAAAAGGAGGAATTATTATGAACATTGGAGTTATCGGCGCAACAGGAAAAGCAGGACGATTGATTCTACAAGAAGCAATCGAGCGCGGGCATGACGTCACAGCAATCGTCCGTAATGCGGCAAAAGTGACGGCTAACGTCACGATTCTCGAGCGCGATGTCCTCGCGCTGACGAAAGACGACTTGAACGGGTTTGACGCAATCGTCAATGCGTTTAACGCAGCACCCGGTGAGGAGACGAAACATATCGAAGTCGGGCGTCACTTGATCAATCTGTTAGCAGGTAGTACGACGCGCCTATTCGTTGTCGGTGGTGCTGGTAGTCTATTCGTTGACGAGAGTCACTCGACACGCGTCATGGAAACACCTGATTTCCCGGAAGCGTATTATCCGACAGCCTCGAACATGGGGAAAAATCTGATCGAACTACAAGGACAGCAAGACGTGACGTGGACGTATCTCAGCCCCGCTGGATTCTTTGATCCGAGCGGTAAACGAACAGGAACGTATTCGGTCGGCGGCGAGCAGATGATTCTAAATGCAAAAGGGGAGAGCTACATCAGTTACGCGGATTATGCCATTGCTGTAGTGGATGAGCTTGAAAAGGGACAACACCTCAACGAACGGTTTTCCGTCGTTGGTGAACAAGGATAACGTTGTCAGACCGACGTATCTAGTCGGTCTTTTTTGATGGGCGGAGTGAGAGATACAGCGGAGGACGGATGGCGAATCAGCGCAGTTTGCTTAAAATGAGAAGAGAAACGACAAAAGGAGCATACATCATGATGCGACGATATTTTAGTATCATCAGTCTGTTAGCTGTCTTGATCGTCTGTACGACGTCAACGCAACCGTCTCGGTTCGAACGTTCCGAACCAGTCGCGACGATTGAGGATCATTACACGGGACAAATCAATTGGCCGAGTGACACCGATCCGTTGCTAGAGCTTCATGCCAAACCGTGATCTACATATGACCGATCAAAACCCGTCTCCTTAAAGAAGACGGGCTTTTTGGTGACGTTAAATGACAGTCATTGCGCTCAAGAAGACGAAGAAGAACGTGATGCCGCTCGTCAAAATCAAAAAGGGGAGGACGATCAGTAATTCGAGATGCGGACGAAGACCATAGTAAAGCAGAAAGAAAAAAGTTAAACAGGCGGTCGTGATCGTCAACGCAAGAGAAGTCATCA
>NZ_DJUM01000021.1:0-7786 GCF_002440475.1 Exiguobacterium sp. UBA6282
TGAGATTGTCGTCGAAATCTTTTGTCAGGATACAGAGTATGACATCATCTTTGAGCATCGTTCGAATATCGAAGACGACCTTCATACATTTCTTTTTCAAATCGGCAACGGTTATTTTGTTGAGGATGATTATGGTCCGGAAGCCATCGAATTCGTCCTTCATGTCCTCGAACCATCTCAGATCGTCCAACCCGTCATTGAATATTTTAAGAAACAGTATGGAGTGACACGGCTTCGGATGGGGCAGGCAAAAGTTCATTATGGCAGACGCTTGACCGGGCTCTATCCTGAAGGGAAAAACTTTAACCGAAAAAATTGAGCAATGACGACACAGGTAGGAGTGACAGTATGAACGAACTGACGATCGATGAATACTTTTTTCAGTCGAAGAGTATCCAACGTATGCTTCAGACATCCGAAATCAATGTGCTTGGTCACTTGCAAACTATCTACGAAATCATGTGTTATGACCATACAGTAGGTAGCTTTACGAGTGAATTGACGGAGGAGGTATTGTATGACACGCTAGTTTGCTACAATCATTTTCCTTTATATATCACGACTAATTTTGATGAGATTAGAGAAGATGAGATGCACCTCTTAGAACGTTTAAAATCGCGACCATTCGTATGCCACGAACATCCGCGGTACGAAGGCGATCATCGGCGCACCAGTTTTTACTGTTGTATCGAAGTGTTGAATGCGAACGATCTGCGTTTCGTCTTAGAAGAGTCCTTTTTTCGAGCTGCCTATAGTGAAACGTTCCTCATCACGTTCGCTCTCCCCACGTTTGAGTTGAAAACCTCTGGAAAATGGATCTTTAAAGAAGCGAAATACACGCATGTGATTGATGCACGTGATAGATTACCGTTCATCCTTCCGTCACATGATGCGCTCGGTTTCATGTGGTTTTCGAATGGAGATGCCTTTCAAAACGTCGATCAGCTACAAGCGATTTTACCAACGGATTATCAGATTGATCATGTACTAAATTCCTACGAATAATTCAATTGAAGATAAAAGGAGTCATACAGAATGATATATCAGAGTGGATTACCTGGTGTTACAGAAGAGAGACTACAAGAGGTAGAGACAGCACTCGGTTGCGAGCTTCCAAGAGAACTACGAAACCGGTACAAGCGCGAAAACAAGTTCAACGTCGGCGAATGGGAGTTTCATCCAATCAAGGACGAGCAGTATATCAAGCGAACATGGGATGATCTTGTTCGTGTCAACTTGACCGATGCAGAAGAGTATCCAGAAGGGTTCTTGCGGATTGCGGCGGACGGAACGGGTGACGAACTCGGGTATCAATTTCCGGACACAAAGACGATCTTCTGGTGGGATCATGAGGAACAAGAGCTGTTTCCGGTAGCACCAACGTTGATGGCGTTCATTGAAAAGGAACAACAAATGGAACAGAGTGCAGAACAGGCAGAACTTTTCATAGAGACGGCTCTTGAGATGGGTGCTGTCTATGGTCTATCGAAGTTTGAACAGTCGGGCTGGGCGTATTGTCCGTCGAATCAAGAGGAAACGGACGTGCTGTTATTCTTTTCAACGGAAGCAGGGGCGAAAGCGTTGCAGATGAAGGAATGGGCGGACTATCACTTGATTCGCTTGGGTCTAGATTTGTTCATTAATGGCTGGTTACCGAACATGATTGACGATGGACTATATTGTGGTTTGAACTGGGGACCAGAGCTTGTCGGAATCGAACTTGATCCGGAAGATGTCCTAGCCGATTTAGAAGGTTAATAGGATTTGGGCGTTTTGAAACAAGTCGATAGAATGTCAGATGTGTGGCGTATCTATCGCTATGGATAAAAGAAGATTAACTTAATAGGTTAAGGATGATGAAAAAATGATTGTCACACTTAGTAAGCAAGTGGATGGCATCACCTATTTCTGGTTCATGTATCGCGATGGACGGACAATTCAGATGTATCACGGTGTCACCGAGCAATGGAAGCTCGATCAAGATGTCAGCGATTCAATCGAAGAACGGTATACGTTTCGGCGTCAAGCAAAACGAAGACTGAATGAATTGATTGCAGAGAAACAGGCGGAGGGATACAGACAAGATGATATCTACGGGATGCAACCTGGACGAAAGGAACGCGAGAAGTTTCGACGACGGACATCGTGGTTCGCCTATCTACTTATAGGACTAGGTATATTTCAGTTAGTAACACCTTTCTCTGTCTTACCAACTGTAGTATTTGGAATGGGTATACTCTTGATGTTTTTAGGTTTTCTCAGTAAAGGTTACCTCCCTACATGGCTTCGAAGTGTCTGCTTCATTAGTTACTTTTTCATGCACGTGATTCATCAGCAGGAATCGTACATCCCGTATCTTTTCCCGATTCTTTCGATAAGCACGGGAGTATTATTATGGTCTCATCTTCGAAAAACAAGACAAAATATGAAAGTGGAATAATAGCACTCTTTAAAAGGAGATGAAACATGTCGCTTCTAAATAAGTTACTACAAGATCCTGTCGTTTCTGAGATACCACGTTTACATAATGCTCTTCTTGCGAAAGAACGCGGCTTGCGCAAAGAGTGGTTAGTACATATCGACGAATTCATTGAAGAAGCGAATGCGTGGGATTTCGAAAGACAACGGACGTTTGTAAATTTGTTGCTGTCAACGTGTGAAGGAGAGTCAGATGTTTCGGTCCTTTTGATTCATCCGATACAAAAACGCCTTCTAAAACCTATCTTGAATCAGTGGATGAAAGAGTTGCCGGATGACGTTAGACCGTATCGCTGGTATGGTCTCTTTTTTGATGAAGATGACCGTTTCATCTACTTACAAGAGGCAATTACGCGTGGGGGAAGGCGGGAGCAGTTAGCGATCGAGAGAATGATTGACCATCATTTATACGGGTTATGGTATTCCTTCCATCATCTCGATGAAGATTTGTATTTAGGAGAAATAGAAGAGGATGCAGCATTTTTAACTGAGGCTCAGTTGCTAATCGAGCAACTCGATGATGTAGTTTTCAAATCGGAATGTATCATCGAATGGCAGAAGTTGAATCAAACCTTAACGTACTGGGTTCGTTTCCGAGAAGAACACACCACCGGATTCATGGAGTGGCGCATGCAACAAGAATTAAAGGATTAAATTTGATTAATCTAATGGCATTAACAGGTTAGAAATGCCCCCTCTCCGTTATATTTAAGAAAGAGGTATACACCATGAAAAAATTAGGCACGTTTACAAGTCGGGAAGGAAATCTGATCGTCTCGGATCCGGCTTTCCTTGAGCCGGATATAGAGTACAACGTGACGATACCGGTTGATCAAGGTTCGATTTGGACGGTCTTCTATGACGAAGATGAGTTCGAATCGATCAATTTGCTTTACCTGACGAGGAATGAAGAAGCGGAAGTGGCTCCATCGGCTTTCGAGCCGTTATCCGATCTAGTCGTTGTTGATTCAGCGCAGCTCGTTGTCATGAACACAGCTGATTACGGGAGACGGGAAGCCATCGACTGGGAGATTCGAAATACCTTGGAGTTCGACGAAGAAATCGACCCGTTCTATATCGCAATTTCAGACGAAATGATGGAAGACGAGATCTTCCTGTTTCCGTTCGGTGTCGCCGTTCAGTTGATGGGGGACGGACACTATGAAGTCCTCGTCCGCCGAAAAGACGGGAACGTGACAGGCATCGCGATCGTCCTCGGAGAACATGAAGCTTTTGAAGAACACGATGACGAGGAAGAATTATCGCTGGAAGACGTCGACGTACCACGACTGAATCATCAGAACACTGCTTTGCCTGACGATGCCTTTCTTACGAGTATCCTTCAGGCGATGCGATTATTTTATGTGAACGATCAAAAATCCTTGAAGTACAGTATTCCGATTGAAGGTCAGAAGGTGGAGCACAAACTGTATTTGTATGATTATTCATCCTCCATTCAAAACTATCAAGTGGCAGTGGAAAGTCCCTGTCCAGAAGCTCGTATCCAAGCATTCGAGACCGATCATTTTGCAATTCCGGAGTGGTATAAAGATATTTTGAGAGTCTGTAACGGTGTGCGTTTTGCCGAAGAGTTGAACTTATACGGTATTCCGTTGACGAGCTGGAACGGGTTATCGCATGAGATCCAAGGCAATCTCTCCGTCAGTCTCGAGGAATACGCGTTAACCGAGTTCGATGCGATTCGCGACAAGTATTTCTTTTTTGGATCGTCGTTTAGACAGGATGAATATTATGCGGTATTGAAAGAGCGGCCAGACGAAGCCGTCTATTGCTTCGACTACAGAACGTTAAAACTCAAACCGAAGGCAACGACTTTCCAAGATATCGTCCGTGATGCGTGGCGCGCGTGTAATCTGAAAGTACTCCATAAAAGAATGTGAGGATGATCTCATGAAAATAATCTATTCCCATGAAGACTTACTCGCTCTCGAAGATCCCTTTGGATATGAAGTGGATCTGCCGATTCGTATCAGAGAACTGCCGGCTTCCGTCATCGAAGAGGAGATTCCGGATAGCCGCGAACATTTGGATCGTCTTCTAAAAGATGGTTATACATTGGTCATTCAAAAACCGCGAATTCCGAATCCTCCTGTATTCGCGGGGTTATCCGTGATAGCGGAGAACACGGTCATGAAATTATATGTCTACGAGGCGAATCATTGTGAGGATGCGTTATGGGATGTTCTGACCGAGAATGAATACAATCGACACTGGGCATCCTTTTTACTGAAAAAAATCGAAGGTGTCAGATTCGAATTGCCTTATACGAATGAAGCTCAAAGTTCGCTGAAACTGTCTAATCTCAAAACAAATGAACTCGTACATCTACGATTTGAAACCAATCAAAGCGTGACGTGTCAGTGGGATTGAAAAAGGAGATGCTTTATGAAAACGTATCTTGAAGAACATAGCGATGCGACACGCATCTTTCCATGGCTTGCGGATGCGAATTCATTAATTCGTTGTTTATGTGTAGTCGGTGAGATGCTCTTGTTTCCAGAAGAAATCGTCCAGTTCAAACAAATCAGTAGTGAAATGTTCCGTAACGAGCTAACGAAAAAGCATGAGCTGAGCACGTATCGCTTTTATATAGTGTCATGTGTCGGAAATGGGTTCCAGTCCAAAAGAATCTTCGATTATTACAAGCTGTGGCGTTTGCTCGAACGAGAAGAGATGCTTGATGGCTTCACATCGCGAATAGAAGTGCCAGTCCAAGTTGGAGAAGAACCGTATTACGTTGGGATCGCTGAATTTGGTCTCGAACAGCTTTCGACAGCCATTGAAATGATTAGTGGTTCTTCCTCTAGGTATACCATTATTTGTGCGAATCATGATCGACCATTACGTTGTCAGGAATTACTAACGCAGGTGCTCGACATCGGGTTAACAGAAAACGGAAGCTTACCAGTCGTCGAGATGGTTCCAACATTGACAGCGCAAGGTTACGCCGTCTGCACGTGGGGAAGTTCAAGTGAAGAACAAGAACTACAGTGTTTTCATACGGTAGCCTTCTTATGACAAGATAGAAAGAGGGGATTCGATGAGTCTGCGTGGTGTGTCATTTGAAATCCCGAATGAACCGGGGCGTATCTTGATCGACATATTAAGTGCGATTGAAATGAAAGAGTATGATTGGTTTCTTCGTAATTTTGATTTTCCAATCCAAACGATGGACGGGGAATGGTATGACAGTTTAGAAGAGTTTTCGGTCGATCAGAACGTGACAGGACGTGAACTAGCGAAATGGCTAAGGGGACCTAGCAATTACCTGATCTTTGCTGAATTGTTTGCTTTTCAAAGTGGTCAGACTGAAGAAGTGGGAATGACGTATGAGTGGTTTCAGAAAAGCAATTGTCACATCGCGATTTTGGTATATGACTGTACGTACGTCGATATCTATTGTAAGGAGCAGCACGTATCCGAAGCGTTTTATGAGAACGCTGTGAAACGTGGATATACCGGAATTAAGTGGGTGACAGATGACAATGATCCACGGACCCGTTTGTCGGTATGGTCAGAATAGGACGTTATTCNNATCCAACTGACAAAACAAAGCGGCTCGGATACACTCTACCAAACAATCTATACGGAGGGACGCCTCATCATTCAACATCAAGGAATCGTTGGAGAGTGGGTGAGAGCGGAAGACATAGGACAGATGCGTGTCTCGCGCTTCAAACGATTAGGTGTACAGATTTTGCAGCTGATCGAGAAGTTTGAACGTCAAGGCTATCGCGAGCTGAACGAGGCAGATTACCGGGAACTAATCGTCCAGTTTCCTTATGACGAGGGTCAGGCAGAAGCAGCACTCGAGCGTCGCCATATGATGGAAGAGATAATCGATGAAGGTCTGCTTCATACAGGAATCGGCTACTGTGAAGGGGGAGATATAGGAAGTGGCACGACGAATATCTTTTACTATGTCCTTGATGTCGAGGCAGCCGTTTCTCTGATTTTTGAAGGGATAAAGGAACATGATGTGCAAGGCGAACTGATCATCGCGATATCAGAAGGAGAAGCGTACACCGTTCTATACCCTGAAGGAATGACGTTCGATCTGATTGGTGAAGGGAAACCATGGAGCTGGATTCCGATGACGCAAGCCGAAGACGAGAAGGTATGGCAAGTCATTGATCAACAATTTCAATTCTCGCCTAGTACGACGGTTTTCCCATCATACCATGCCCCAAGTCCGTTCAGTACATATGAAGTGGATTACGAGAAACGAGAAGAAATCGAACGAGAACTAGGACGTATTCTGATCGAGCTGACTGTTGAAGGAGAACGCGTCATGGCTCTCGATTGGAATCATCAAGGGTATTGGATCGACCCAAGACGTCCGTTTCTTCGAAATGAAGAAGGAGACTGGATGATTCCAGCAGTTCCAGATGGCGATTACTCCTTTTTCATCGCCCGAGATTTTCGCTGGGGATATCTCGGTCATCCGTGGGAGGGAAGTATCACGTTGTTTGGAGAAGATATGATCTCTGCGTTCCAAGGGACAGACATTTTTATGAATGAAATCAGAAGAGGATAAAAGGGGGACAGGAAGTGAGAACACCATACGACGAGTATCAAGAAACAGCATTATGGCAGATCATCTCGGAGACAATCAATGAATTAATCGACAATGATGATCTCGAAGAACGGACGACGCATGAACATATTGTTGGCTACCTCTATAGCAAACTAGAAGGTCGGATGAAAGATGAAAAGTAAGAATAGGATGCGATTTCAACGAGACGAATGGATTGATGTGTTCCGGGAACCGCTACCACGCGACGATTGGCAAGACCTCGTCCGTCTTCAAGTAAGTCAGCATTCGTATCCGTTTGAAGTGAAGTTACTAGAACGACCACTCAAGCAGAATCCAAATATTCATGATTTATCGGATTGGACGGTTCGTTCCCACTTCATCATGACAGATGCCGCGCAGCTTGACCGATTTCTCGAACATCTTGTCATCGAACAGCAAGAAATGGCGACTGAAGCAGAGGTGACACTCATCGTCCAAAAACAAGGACAAGGAATCGTCCGGGTCACAAACGATTGTGTCTCGATGTATGGAGTCGCATATGAGGAGCTCGATGATGCTGGAACAGAATATGAGAACTTTTTTGATGCGATTTTACCACACGCCACGTTTCCGGTCGAGGTCGTCTTTTGTGGTCGAGATATTTTAGAAAATGATGATTCGATTCATGTGATGACGTTGCACGATTCCAATTGGCAAGCGGTGTTTGAAGAACATGTATTGCATTTGCTGAATCGAAAGGAAGTTACGTCA
>NZ_DJUM01000021.1:7834-21618 GCF_002440475.1 Exiguobacterium sp. UBA6282
ATCGCGCATTTTGGAAAGATAGACAATGGAAAGACGTCTTCCAATTAATGATGTAAACATCACACAGAAGGAGGAAGCATAATGAGCTTAGCATCATATATCTGTATGGAGAGACAAATTCCTGAACAGTATCTCAATTTAGATGAAAAAGGTGAAACCGTTCCTTTATATATCGGCCCCTGTTTTGCGGATCAAGACTGTCTGTATGAAGTAAAAACGAAGCATTTTCATAAATGGTATGTATATGAAATTTCGAGTCACTGGGGCATCGAGATCGTTGAACCTTTTGATTCCAGCATTTCAAAGGGGTCAAAGGAAAAGCTGCGTTATCTGTTTACGTTCATGAATGACTTCTTAGACGAGGGTGAATCATTTGAACTGTATACCTGTTGGATTGGGGAAGAGTCCTATCCGCAAGTGAAAAGTATGACGTTATCATTGGCACTTGATCAGTTAGAAGACATTGAGATTCCTGAAAGAACGCATATTTTAATCACGAAACAGAGTGAAAACTAAGAAGCCGCTGATTCATAGCGGCTTTGGTTTAAAAGGTTCACTTTGAAGTTTGAAATGACAAAAGTAAGACGGTAGTTAATTAAAAAAAGAGAGTAGTGCCAGTAATCGAATAGAAGCACTCTTTCCAGACGATAAAATCGGCGGTAATAAAGTGATTGAGAGAGGAGTGGCATCGTGTTATATGTCTATTTTGAGAAGCGTATGGATCACGCACAAGTGTTTAAGGACAGATACTTGTACGTTGATCGACCAGAACGTATCGACTTCATCTATTCGATGGGTTGTCTACCGGATATGGAAACTAAAAGAGACTATCAAGGCGATTCAAATCGAGTCTTAAAACAATTTTTGACGCGTCTCAATCGCTACCCGATTTTCGTCACGTTCGGTGGAGGTTTTACGGACGAGGAGGTCGAGCCGTTTTTTCAAAAGCACGATCTATCGTATACAAAGGTTCGACCAAATAAGAACTTATACTATAGCGTTCAGGTGCATGATGCGAGCGAACTTGAGCTATTGCTAGATGAGACCTATTGGTATGGGGCTGTGAATGAAAACTTCTTTATATCGTTTACGAATCTCTTGACGTTTGAGCTGAGAATGGTCAAAGGATGGTTTTTCAAAAAAGAACGTACCGTTCCCGTCATTCGTGCGACGAAAGAGATGTCGTTCATCACGATGGAGCATGATTTTATGGGCTATTATCTGTTTTCGAATGAAGCCTGTTTTAATACCGAGGACAAGGTGAAAGCCATCTTTCCTGACGATGGTACCATTGAATTCTATTGATGAAACAAGCAGTTGAATTATGTAGATGGATCTAGCAGAATACGTGGAGGAATTTTTATGTTATATATCTATCTCGATGAACATACGAATCATGCAAAAGTGGTCAAAGACCACTATCTCGATATTGATCCACCAGGTGCTGTTAAGTCGATTTATTCGATGGGATGTATTCCGAATGACGAGAAACGAGACTATCAACATGATTCCAATGAAGTACTAAAGCATTTTTGACACGTCTGAATCGCTTTCCAATATTCGTCACGTTCGGTGGTGGTTTTACCAATGAAGAAGTGGAACCGTTTTTTCAGAAGGAAAATCTGTTCTACACAAAGATTCAATCAGATAAGAGCAGTCCTTTTTATAGCGTTCAAGTGAACGATGCGAGCGAACTTGAGCGTCTGCTGGACGAAACGTATTGGTATGCGGCAGTAAACGATTTTTATTTCATATCGTTTACGAATCTCCTGACGTTTGAGCGGAAAATGGTCAAAGGATGGTTTTTCAAAAAAGAACGTATCGTTCCTGTCATTCGTGCGACAAAAGAGATGTCATTCATCACGATGGAGCATGATTTCATGGGCTATTACCTGTTTTCGAGTGAAGCTTGTTTTGATACTGAAGACAAGGTAAAAGCGTTTCTTCCGAAAGGAGACGGCATCGACTACTATGATTGACATCCGGTCGGATGATAAAAGGGAGGACATCATGTTTGGAATTAGTACAAGTTTAAAAGAAATGCCAGAAAATGAAAAAGAGACTCTCTGGTATCCGAGTAACGTCCAACGCTTTTTGAAAGAAGACTTCGCAAGGATATCTAATCGTTGCGATCTCTTGATTAATCTCGATCCTTACACTGATAAGTTGTTTGGAGCGAGAGAAGTGAATGAGTTGATCGGAGTTTGCGAACTACTTATTCAACGCTATTGCACACCGAAGGAAGCGTGGATGATGAATCAAGCGAATTATTATGCGAATGAGCCGTGGGTGATGCATCAGTCAGACAAACGAGTAATGGAACTGCATCAATTTTTAGAGTTGCTGAAGCGAATGTGTATCGCATCTGTCTATCAGAACGCGTTGATTTGTTTTTGGGGCGACTAATCGTTTAAATTTTGATGAATATATAAAAATTGGAGTTTTTGAAAAGTGAGAAAAAAGCTGAAAATAACTGGAATAGTAGTTGGCATAAGTTTGGCTGTATATATTGTATGGATGATCTATCGACTATTTTTCTTAGTTGATATCAATGTTGTTCCAAAAGAAGAATATATCTCAAAAAGTACATCGCCCGATCAGGCGTATACGGTTCGCTTTTACCGCGCAAATGGTGGTGCGACGGTGGATTATGCAATGCTCGGCATTATGGAAAATAAGAACGGAGAAAAGCGTAGAATGTACTGGGAGTATCCTTGTCGCGAAATAAAAGAAGTGAAGTGGACGAAGGATACGGTGACAATCAATGGCACTAAAATCAAGATATGGAGTCAAGTGTACGACTTCAGAGAGGGCATATACGAAGCAGACTAAGAGGAACATGAGGATGATGATATGCATTCAGCAAATTTTGGCGTACGACCACGTGACGTAGTTGTTAGAAACCAAGCATGGATGAAAGACGATATTTACCGATTGCTTGGTTTCTTCAATAGATAGCGAGGTGGTGGACCGAAAGATTGCTCCGCTTCGAAATACGCCAATTCGCCTGGAATACAGGAAATGATCGAGGCGAATCCAAAGCCGATGGCGTGCTCGAGTGCTTCACGTAGAGGTAACGTTTTCCCGCTGATCAGATCGTTTTCTGATAGACAATAGCACATATCCGGTGCACCATGCTGCTTCAATAAATCATACGTATCCTCAGGCCATGAATTAGGTGGTTTAATTTCAATCAAGTAATCATTCTTCAGCATGCTTAAATACCGGTGATCTAACCGCTGAAGCGCCATATCTCGTTTCTTTGGTGTGAACAGTTCATGCAGAACGCGCTCTTGAACGCGTTTGACGAAAAACGATTGGACGAGCACTCTTTCTTGATCTTTATCCATGTTTTCATTTCCTTTCTACTTCATCTATCGTACCGAATCCATTACTTACACTCGTTGAATTCATTTTACATGACAAGGAGCCGAATCATGCACTACTTATCAGCAGGATATTATCTCATCCTACCAACCCTTCGAAAAGAGTACATGGACAAGACGACTGTTCCAGAATCCGTGCTATCTGTAAGTGAATGTATCTGTACGCACTATCCTAATATCAATAATTAGATTTTATGACTATCGAAATGTGCTTTCACGATCTTGAGAAATTCTTTGGAAAGAGGCGTCATTTTGTCTGAGGACTTGACAATTAATCCGAGATGTCTAACCACAGGAGGATGTAAGGGTAATAGATGAACATGAGTCTCCCGTTTAGGAACTGCCAAGTTTGGCATAATACTAATACCTAATTTTCCTTTCACCATAGACAGTACAGTTTCATTCTCCTTACTATTATATGAGGTACGTAATGAAAGACCAGCTTTACGACATTCCTCCTCGATAAGGACTTCACATCCAGACCGTAACATGATGAATGATTCCTCTTCGAAATCAGCTATCGTAACAACATCTTTTTCTATAAAAGGGTGTCCATCATATACGACAACAGATAAAGGATCTTGCGTCAGTGCTATACTCTCGAAACCTTTAACTGGTAATGCTGTAAAACCGAGATCCACCGTACCTTCTTCCACCCACTTTTCAATATCATCATAGCCACCCTCATACAACACCAATTCAACATTCTGGAAACGTTCTTTGAATATAGAAAACAAAATCGGTATAAAGGTAGCTGTAAAACTTGGGAAACTCCCAACAGCAATCTTTCCTAATTCTAATCCTTGCAAAGAAGAAACTTTTTGCTCTATATGAGCCATGTTTGTCACAATATTGCGTATGTGTGGAATAATATATTCCCCTGCAGTAGTTAACGATGTCCCACCTCGTCCTCGATTCAAAAGTGTTACTCCTAGTTCAGATTCCAGTGTTGTAATGTTATGACTTACTCCAGATTGTGTCAGTCCAATCTTTTGACCTGCTTTCGTAAAACTACCACTTTCCACTACGTTTAAAAGCACTTCTAATTGAAATAAATTCAATGTACTTCACATCCTTTTCTGTATTATACATGAGAGATACAAATGATTAGAATGAAAAACATTCATTTTACTTATTTTATTTTTACAAATACACTAAAAACAGACAGATTGAATCAAAAAATAAAAGAATTGGAGAGTGGATGTATTGATGAATCAGAAGTATGAAAAAATCCTTTCACCTTATACCTTGTCGAATGGAGTAACTTTGGCGAATCGAGTCGTTGTTGCACCGATGACCACCTATTCAGGAAATATAGATGGAAGCGTCTCTTCCGGAGAGTTGGATTACTATAGCAGAAGAGCACAAGGACCAGCTATGTTTATTACCGCGGCTGCGACCATTTCATCACTCGGGACTAGTTTTCCTCGTCAAATGAAAGCATATGGAGAACACAATATACCAGGTCTTTCGCAGTTGGCTAATAAAATAAAAGAAAAGGGAGCAAGAGCAATCCTTCAGCTTCATCATGGAGGTAGCGAGAGTCTAATCGGATACATAAGTGAAAGGCGAATGGTTAGCCCGAGTGGTATCGTGGCGAGCCTTTACAAGGATTCAAGTGATGATTACGTTCCACGTGCGTTAGAACACGAAGAAATTCTATCTACTATTCAGGATTTTGGACGAGCAACGGAGATAGCTATACGTGCAGGGTTTGATGGTGTGGAAATTCATGGAGCCAACGGCTATCTGATTCAACAATTTTTTTCGAGATATTCAAATCTTCGAACAGATATGTGGGGAGGAACACTAGAAAAACGGATGTCCTTTCCATTAGCTGTTATTGAAGAAGTAAAACGAGTCCGAGATCAATATGCGAACAATAATTTTATTATTGGTTATCGCTTCTCACCAGAAGAACCAGAAAAGAATGGTTTGAACATGGAGGAAACAATCGCCTTTGTAGATCGATTGTCTAATCAAGGCTTGTCGTACCTCCATCTTTCAGTCAAAAACGTTTGGTCCATGCCTCGAAGTGGTTCAAATCAAACAAAAACAAGATCAGAGATTTTTCGGGATGTGATTGCGGATAGAACAAGTTTTCTGTCACTCGGTTCTATACACACACCAGATGATGCCTTGAACGTATTAGAACAAGGAATTCCATTATTCGGATTAGGAAGAGAGTTATTAATGGAACCAGATTGGGTTCGAAAACTAATAGCAGGAAGAGAAGAAGAAATTCGTACGACCTTGTCACGCGATGATCAACAAACGCTCTCCATTCCGGATGAAATGTGGAAAAATATTCTTACGCGTGATGGATTGCCTGCACAACGATGAATAAATGTGTAAGCAAAAAGGGGCGATAGACATGAACAAGAATGCTTTGTTTCAACTAATTATAGCTATGACTATCTTTGGATCAATTGGCTTTTTTTCAACTTTTACAGGTCTTCCGGCAATTGAATTAGTGTGGGTTCGATGTATTTGTGCTGCTGTATTTCTTATAATGGCATGGATCGTATCTGGACGCTTTAAAAGGGAAAAATGGAATAGGAAAGAACTCATATACATTGCTTGTTGTGGTATGACGAATGTTTGTAATTGGGTGTTTCTTTTTAAAGCATTTGAAAGAACGTCCATTACAATTGCCATAACCTTATATCACTTAGCTCCTATTATTGTTCTTGTGATGGGTAGTCTTTTCTTTAAAGAAAAAAAGACGAAACTCATGTATGTATCTATGTTAGTTTGTTTTATTGGAACATTGAGTATTATAGGTACCGATGGTGTGCGGTTTGCTTCAGAAAGCTGGAGGGGGATCGTGTACAGCATCATCGCAGCATGTTTCTATGCAGCAACAATGCTATTAGGAAAGAGTATTACAAAAACTAGTGTATATGCGACCACTTTTATTCAAATGGTGATCGGTCTGATTGTGTTACTTCCATTCATTCATTTTAATAACTATCAAGTAATTGATACTTCTCAGTGGATGTACGTCACTGTAACCGGAGTTATTCATACAGGTATAGTTTATTTTCTGTTTTTCAATAGCATTCGTCATTTACCAACGACAGTTGTCTCTTCTATGGTTTTTGTCGACCCTACAGTGGCTATTTTATTAGACGTTTTTTTCGGAAATGTATATCTAAGGTGGCTACAGCTATTCGGTATATTGTGTATCTTTATCGGATTGTTTTATTCGCTTAAAGCAAGCAGTCATATTGCTAGTATCACTGAAGAAAACTATATTACTCGAACAGGAAAAGTAAGAAGGCAGTAATCTATATTCTTTTAAGAACCACTCTTTCTTTTTGATGTAAATAATCCTAAGAGACCTATGAATGTATGCAGAAAATCTATTCCATAAAATTAGGAATAGATTTTTTGTTTATTTCTACAAACTTGACGTCATGTTGAAACAAAATCCCTTATCTTATCACTAAAGAAATAGTTTTCAATTTTATATGGTAGTCATCTGACTAATTTATTATTTTAGGCAAAAAGATACATATGAAACCGAAAATACATTATCCATTTAATAGAAAAGTTAGTGATTGAAACTTAATAAAAAAAATATCGTATGTATTAGTTGTATAATAACTTTTATGAAAACATAATGACTTACTAAACGAAACAAATACATTTGCCGGAGGGAACATCTATGGTATTAGCTTTCCTTGGCCTTGGTATCGGATTCTTTTTATTAACGCTAGGCATCTATTTCATTCGGTCGAAGCATGCGTTGAAGACGCCTTTAGCAGGACACGGAGATAGCGTCGACACGGTGGATTCATTCGTACTCAGTATTATTTTGTCGATTGGTGTTATCCTATTTTGTTCGTTGACCGTCAGACATTACGGTTACGTTTGTGTCTTAGGTGGTCTGTTCATTTTATACGCCGTCAGTGCAGCTTGGTGAGACCTAAAAGAAGTTAGAAAGCAAGATAAAGGGAGCTCAAATCATGATTCAATTACTGAAACAAGTCGACGATCATGTGTATCACATCGTCTTTCACCAAGAAGGGCGTACTTTATTCTGCCGGGAAGGGGTTGCTCGAAAAGAGCAGGTGATTGATAGCGAGGACATGATGGAAACGAATGAGGAGTCCGCAACGAAGCGGATCGTCTTCAAAAGTCCCTTGCGCGCGTATCGTCAGAAAAAAGCATGGGTACGTGAAAAATTAGACGATGGATACATGCGATCACCTTTTGCTCTGTCTGAAGTGATGGATTTTCGAGCCGACCGACGCATCATAAAGTTACGTATTTTAAGCGCTCTACTGATCTTGTTCAGTGGATTACTGACGCTGACTGATATCTTGCCAATTCCGGGATACATAACACTCATCGTTCTGATGATTTTCTGGCCGATGCATCTCGAAGAAAAATCTTTACGTTCTCGCATGTATCGCTGGTCAGGAGCACTTTTCATGTTCGCGTTAGCGGGCTCATCAAAAAACTATTTATCACCAATCAATCTCTCAATTAACGGAACGATCTGTCTCATCTCAGGATTCATTCTCCTGTTGTATGCGTCAGAACAACTAAAGGAACTTGCGACGAAAGGAATCACATATCATGACGAATCAACAAGCCAAGGTGATTGAGCTTAAACGCAATAATGGACAAACGACCGAGTACTGGGTCAGTTACCGGATGGGGCGCACGCTGTATCAGGTATCCGTACAAGAACAAGCGGATGGTCAAACGGATGAAGGGGAGGTTGTCAAAGAACGTTTTCCGTTCTATTTCGGAATGAAAAAGCGGATGCTCGACTTAGCAGAAGAGAGAGAAGCAATTGGTTTTCGACCGTTGACCGAAGAGGAGAAAGCAACGCCTGTCATCGAGGAAGAAGAACCGACGCTCGATCCTGCTTTCTTCAAGCCAGTTATTCGATACGCCTGGTTGATGCTTAGTCTTGGAATCCTCCTGTTTCTCCTGCCTTCACCGATCCTAAACGGACTCGCGTTCGGACTCGGCTTATTCGTCTGGTATGAGACGTTTGGACAAGCCGGAATGCCGCGCAACTACCAGAGATATTTCCACGGGATGTTAGCTGGATTGACGATTTTACAGGTGTTATCTGCGATTGAGTTGGAACGATTTGCTCAACCGTATTATGCGACGATTTGTGTGATATCAGCAATTGTGTTGGTTCTTCTCGTCGTACAGCACCGTTTGGAAGAAACTGATCACATCGGTCAGGAGAAAAGTGTTCGGGTTAGGAAAATGAAGGACCATTCTGACATAGATCTTTAAAAACGTATTCACTTAACTTTCGGAAGACTGGAAGACTTTTTGATGCTGTAAAATATAGGTATCACTTAAATCATTTTAGTCAGTCTGCTGAAAAGGAGAATAGGGAATGGATGTCATACCAAATGATCAATATATTTTAGAACTGATCTTACTTGTCTGGGCGATTGGTGCACTCGTCATCATCATTACGCAAGCGCGAAACACACAAAGTCTAAAAAAGAGTTTGTTACGAAGTACAGTCGTAAATCTCGCGTATACAGTCATTATTTCTTTGAAATGGTTTTACGTAGTAGCCATAGATGGATTCAGTCAGGTATTTGGTCTTTATTTCTTTGTAGGGATATTTTTGATTCTTGAGGTGATATTATTCGTTGTTCTCTGGATTGTTAAACGTAAAAAATCAACTATCTCTTGAGGAGTAGAATTTCATTATGAACCGATACACTTGGATTACCCATGCTGCTGTTGGGTTAGCAATATTTGATATGAGACGACGTGCGATTGATTTATTGTCGAGGCATGTCGAGCGGTTAGATGAACCACGAGCAAGATCAAGTACGATTCTTTATATCGGGATGTTGCATCTTGAACTCGGTGAAGAGAAAGAAGCAAGTCGGTGTTTCTTAGAAGGGTTGACGATCGTCGAGTCGATGGAGCTTGCGTATGCATCGGAATTTTTAACGATGTTACGAGTGATGAAGCGATATGAAGCTTCGGATGTTATAGAACACTGGATTCAAAACTTCACCAATCGGATTGATGATCATCCGAAATTCAAGCGAATGATAAGAGGGATAGAAGCGATAACTGATTGAACTAAATTAGCTTTCAGCGTTATCAGTAAATTTCGCAATTCTAGAACGCCATCTCTAATATAAAAGTGCTTTATCGTAAAGACTCTATTTACGAGAAGCACTTTTTTTTATACTTTGAGTTAAATAAAATTGAACTTTTCACTTTACATTTTTCTTCCAGTCCTTTACTCTACAATAAAGTTCAATTAAATTTAACTGTTGAAGAGGAGGAAGTTGGTTGAATAAACAACTATCAGCTTTGTTGCTCGGTAGGATTTTGATGAATATATCAGACAGTTTTTATATGATTGCGATCGTTTGGTTCGTCAAGACAACGACGAATTCGCCATTCCTGGTTGGATTAACGAGCACGATTGCTGTGTTACCGGTAACGATTCAATTTTTGTATGGTCCGATTATCGATCGCTATTCAAAAAAGAAGATCCTGTTTTTCTCAGGCATTGGACAAGCGATTTTAGTCGGATTCATCACTTTACTCTATTTTAACGAGACGCTCTGGATTCCATTGCTGTTCATCATGTTGTTTTTAGCGTTAACACTAGCGGAAATCTCGTATCCAACCGAAAATACACTCATCGAACGCCTGGCATCGAAAGATCAATTGACGAAGGTCAATTCGGTGTTTGCCTTTTCTTATCAAACGCTTGATTTGATTGCCGACGCGTTAGCAGGCATTGTGATTCTATTTGTCGGTGTCGGAATCGTATTCGCTGCGAATAGTATCGTATTGCTAGGGATCGGGTTCTTATTCTTGCTCGTACTCAAAATACCATCTTCAAAAAGAGAACAACCCATTTCCTCACGAAACTTTTGGAAACAGTATAAGCATGACTTCAAAGAAGGATACTATGTTGTCAAGCAACAAAAGAAATTATTGACCATCATTTATGGCATCATCGGAATGAATTTTCTTGCGACGATGGGACTTGCGGTGTTACCAATCATTTCTGAGACGTCAGCAGAGTATGGATTTTGGTTAGCAGCGATTTCACTCGGAACGATGATCGGGACTTTGATTTCAAGTCGTTTGGAGACGTTTGCTCTCAATCGTGTCATGCCGATTGCTGCGCTCTTGTCCGGACTGTTTTGGATTAGTTCGTTTTTAATGAAAGATGCTGGTCTGTTATCAATCGTCTTATTCGGAATCGCTTGGATCGGTATTGGGGTGAACAGTATATATTTATATACACTCATTCAGGTCAATCTTCCGTCTGATTATTTAGGAACAGGTTTTTCGTTTCTCTCTTCACTGTTAGGGTCGTTAAGTCCACTTGGTTATTTTGCGGGAGGTATGTTCGGAGAATGGTTTTCTAGTACAGCAATCTTATTGATCTCTGGTATCGGCTATTTTGGCTTTGCCGGTTATTTCTTAATTCATCCGACACTTAAAGCGTTAACGATACCTGTCAATACTAAATTCGAGAAGACTGCTGAAGAGAGAATAAAGGTCAATCAACATCTGTGAAACATTTTAGTTTACATAATGAAGTAGGAGAAGGAACGCATCTTCTTCTACTTTTTTTGTAATTATGCAATCGATTGCATTCGTATTCTTATTTAACATCCAGGAAAAGGAATTATATTTCTTGCGAAAAACTAGTTTTTATTTCTTAGGATTTATGTAAAAATAGAAAACAATAAACTGAGAGAATTTTTTGAAAAGTGAGCGACCAGATCATTCATCGTTTTGGAATGAGAGAGAGAAGTCCTCATTTTTCGAATTCTAATATCTTATTTTTTGAAAGCCTGGAGGGGAATGTATGAAATTGTTGAAGATGTGGAACCAAATCAGTTTAGTGAAACAAATCGCGATCGGCTTAGTCATTGGTATTATTTTAGCCGTCACGATTCCTGAAGTAGCGAGTTCATTGACCATCTTTGGAACATTATTTGTCTCCTCACTAAAGGCAGTCGCGCCGATTTTGGTCTTTTTCCTAGTCATGGCTTCGATTGTGCAACATAAAAAGGGACAGCAAACGAACATGAAATCAATCATCTTCTTATACCTGCTCGGTACTTTTTTAGCGGGTGCGATTGCGGTCATCGTTAGTTTCTTGTTCCCGGTTTCGATAACATTGACAGAGAGCACAGAAAAGCTGACAGCTCCTGGGAATGCCATCGAAGTCCTGAAGACGCTTGTCTTGAACATGGTCGATAACCCCGTCAATGCATTAGTCCAAGCGAACTACATCGGCATTCTGACGTGGGCGATCATCTTAGGATTAGCGCTTAAAAATGCGTCGGATTCTACAAAAACGTTCATCTCGAACTTCTCAGATGCACTTGCGAAAATGGTTGGATGGATCATTAAGCTTGCGCCACTCGGTATCATGGGGCTTGTCATCGGTTCAATTACAGAGAACGGACTCTCGTCACTTCTTGACTACGTGAGCCTGCTAGGGTTACTGATCGGGACGATGCTTGTCGTTGCACTGATCGTTAATCCATTGATCGTCTATATCAACGTCCGTCAAAATCCGTATCCGCTCGTTTTCAAATGTTTACGCGAAANNTTCCTTATCCAATAGTTTTTAAATGTCTTAGAGAAAGCGGAATAACGGCATTCTTTACTCGTAGTTCGGCTGCGAACATTCCGGTCAACATGGAACTATCGAAAAAGCTTGGACTTGATAAAGAGACGTACGGCATCTCAATTCCGCTTGGTGCAACAATTAACATGGCAGGGGCTGCAATCACGATTTCCGTCTTGACGCTTGCTGCGGTAAACACACTCGGTATTCAAGTTGATCTTCCAACAGCCATCATCTTAAGTGTCCTCGCTGCCGTCTGTGCGTGTGGCGCCTCTGGTGTCGCTGGGGGATCGCTTCTCTTGATTCCACTCGCGTGTAGCTTATTCGGGATTCCGAATGACGTTGCGATGCAAGTCGTTGCTGTCGGATTTGTCATCGGTGTGTTGCAAGATTCATTTGAGACAGCATTAAACTCGTCGACAGATGTCTTGTTCACTGCGACAGCTGAATATCGAAAACGGTTGAAAGAAGGCGAACACCTCTCGATTAATCGTCAATCGATGAATGAGGAAGTAGCAGAAAAAGTCGTTAACGGCTGATCAGATTCGCTATTATCTTAATAAGAAAAGGCATCCCAGTTGAGGATGCCTTTTCTTATAGACAACCCTCGTTTCGTGATTGAAATAAGGGGTTTCTACAAGTTGTAATCCATTTAACCTTCTCCTAAAGCAACGTATTTTTTTAATTTCCCTTTAAAACTCACCAAAAGAATTTCATTCCTTTCTTTCGTAGAGTATATGACGGTACCCTTTGAGAGCTTCGTAGCAGTTCCATTATCAAAATCGTATTGATCAGAACTCATTTTCTTGATTTCTCCGACTTTTTTACTCTTAGTGACTTCTGTTTTCTCTGCCCATTTTACATCTGATTTGTAGATCGTATCATTTAGTTGAAAAATGTCAGCAGTAGAATCTTCTCCTAATACGTCTAGTGCTGTCGGTTTTTCACTTGTATGTTGCATTTTCACTTCATTACTACAAGCAGCTAACGGCCATACAGTTATAATTGAGAGAGCGCATAACAAAACGATTCTTTTCATGACATAACCTCTTTCCCGTTTTTGTATGTTACTCCATGTCGATACATGTAACGTAAATTACTCGCGGTTGCCGTCACATTTGATTCGGACATGGTGCGTATCAGTATCTTTAAAGATTTGTAAGACGGCACTCGTCTCAACGGTTGCACCATCTCTTTCGATTCCGATTAAGCATTGGACATGGCTAAATTGTTTAGCATGTTGACCATTTAACAGCGGACTATCGGCAAATCAGGTCACAGGTTTCTGTTGTTGTTCCATTCGTTTTAAATCCTGTCCGATGTATGCCCATCTGCTCACGAAACAGTCAAAGTGGGGTTCACCTGTAGCGCGAGCGTTTCAGGAAATCGTCTTGGAACAATTCATGAAGTCAGAGTGAATCAATTATCTCGACCCAGACTTGATAATAGATCTCTTGATCGAGGTGGACCGTTGCCGAACGTACACGATAATCTGAGTTTTCCGCTAGATAAAAAGCAAGAATCGATGCGACTTTAAAGTCAGGGGGGCAATAACCGGTGATTGAACGACCATGGATCTCATTCGTGATCGACTCCGCCCAGACTTCGGCTTCACGGAATGTCTCGAACTGAAGCATCTCTTCCTTCCAACGAATCGACATCTTTATGTCCTCCTCTACTGTAGTTAATGTTATTATATGGAAGAAATAGTATGTTGTTCAAGGGGGGAACGTCAGACATGAGTCGTTTTGGAATGCATCGGGAAGTAATCAATCCGCCGCTCG
>NZ_DJUM01000021.1:21848-45123 GCF_002440475.1 Exiguobacterium sp. UBA6282
TCAAAGCAAGCGAAGTGATGCAGTTGGTCGAGATGGGTTGGGGTGTGACGACCGGAAAACTCGGAGTCAACCGACGGGAGAAAATAAATGGACAAGCGGTGATGGGAACAGATCCGTCTGGGGTGGCGGATGACCGAATTGGAACATTGTTAATTCGTCGGACCGGTGATGCGGGTCTCGTCGGAGCTTTCGTCTTTTGTACGGCGCATCCGAACGTCTTGAAATCAGACAGTGTCGTCTTATCCGGTGATTATCCGGGTGTCACTCGAACGCTACTCGAACAGGCACTCGGCTGCCCGGTCGTGATTGTTCAAGGCGCGACGGGGAACATCAATGCGAAATATCGTGGTGACCTAGCAAGTCTACAGAAGATGGCGTTTGCTCTAAGCGGACACGTCTTAATGACAATTCCGGATGTGTCGTTTCAACCGTTAACGCACCACCGGATTCAGTCAGTGATTTATCCGATGCGCTTAACAGAAGTACCGGCTGCGAACGTATTGCAAGACATGGCGAACTTACGCTGAACAGACATGGGGCGTCAGCGCAGCACGATGGTTGGCGTACGTTCAGGAACGATCGGGAGCAACACTCACCATCCCGGTCGAAGTTCAATTGTTTGAACTAAACGAAGGGTCGTTCTCAGGCATCCCGATGGAGCCGTTCTGTGAGACAGCGCTACAGATAAAGTGGATGCGTCAAACGGAACTCGCCTTTTTCGGAGGCTATACGAACGGTTACATCGGTTATTTGCCGACAGCGGAAGAACATCCGTATGGTGGGTACGAGGTGGCAATCAATCCCGTCGTCTACGGTCCAGTGACAGGACTTTGGATGCCACCTGTACCGGGAACGGCGAACGACATCGTGAATCGTATCCAACAACTCTATGAAACGAACAACAACCCAGCTTCTCTCCTTTGAGAGGCCGGGTTGTTGTGATTACGACTTGATTTTTTTGATGATCCAGAATAAAGCGAAAACAAATCCGCATGTTAGGAAGATAAATAAAAAGAGCAGAATGAGTAAGTTAGACATTTGTAGCATCGGAGACCTCCGTGAATAGGTACAGCTAGATTTTCGAACTTTTCGAATAGTAATAGAGTAACATAGTAATTAACAAAATATAGGTAAATAGGTTGTTGTTTTAGATATTTCTTAATTTATTTACTTATTATATAAAAATAAGTTATTTTATTACATTTAGAAAAAGAGGGAATAACATGATCATCAAAAGATTTATTCTTAGTTTTGTCATCACTTATTTATTCCTCAGTTTGCTTTTATCCTTTAGCATCGGATATACGATCGATTGGATTCCCGAAGCAACTTTGACTCAAAAGATAAAAGGGTACGTCATTGAAGGGTTCACTCGTTTTAAAATTATAAAGCTTTTGATTGCTACAGGTGGAGGTACTGGGTACAGCCTACTCTACTTAAAACAAAGGGCATCGAGTTTATCAAAGCGTTGATTTCCTTTATTTTGAAACTTTTCTTTGCTTGATTCGTTTATTAGGATAAGAACGAGTCAACGTATTGGGGGAAATAAAATTGAAAAAGACAGTTGGTGCAATCATTTTAGCGAGCGGCATGCTAATACTCGGTGGTTGTGGAACAGCAGCGACACAAACCGATTTATTTAAGCAACAAGGTACATATCTAGGAGATAACAGTAGCGTACGAGACATCGTTCAACAGTTACCACATGGCGATCAGTTAAAGAAAATGGAACTTGCGACGAAAGAAAAGCCGTATCAACTAACGTTACGTTATGCTGGATACGAAGAAGGACAGGTCGAACAAAAAAGCAATCGTACGGCAATCTACAATGCAACAGCACTGTTCACATTGATTCCGAATGTCGACCGTGTCAACATGACGATCGAGGATGCTTCGTATCACTTTAAGAAACAACAGCTGCGCGATTGGTATGGAAAAGACTTTACGACGTACGATAATGAGAAAGCACTGAAGGCGTTCACGAAGCCTTTTATCGAAGATTCGAAGAAAGTAAACGACTTATTGAACTGAACCGACCGAGCACGCTCTTGAAAAGGAGTGTGCTTTTTTGTTGATTCATTCCCATAAGTTTTAAAAAGTACTTTGCATTACAGAGTAATTCAGTTTATCGTTAAGGAACTGAGACATCCAGAATAAGGAAGGGGTTGTACGAGATGGAAATCGATAAAGAATTATTAAAGGGGCACGTCGACACGATCATCTTGTCGTTGCTGAACGAACAAGACCGATACGGGTATGAAATCGCGAAGACGATCCGGCAAACGTCAGACGAGCAGTTCGAACTGAAAGAGGCGACACTCTATTTGTCACTCAAACGCCTTGAAAAAAAAGGATTCGTCATATCCTATTGGAGTGACGAAGCAGCGGGCGGCGGACGACGTAAATATTATGCGCTGACGACTGAAGGAAAAATCCTTCTTGCGAAAAAACGACTTGAATGGCGTTTTCTAAAGCAGCTACTCCCGAAGTTTCTTGAAGAGGGAGACGGCGCGCTTGAATAAACTCGATCATTTTGTCCATGACTTGTATCAAGATGCGGATGTGACGGATCCGGAAATCATCGACGTCATGGAAGAGACGCGAAGTCATCTTGAACAATCGGTGCGAGACTTGATGATTCAAGGTTATTCGGAAGAAGAAGCGACGAAGCTTGCCATGTATCGTTACGGTAGTAAGGAGCATGTCGATCAGCTCTTGACGTGGGTCTATCGAAAAGAGCGGACGTTCGCTTCGTGGTTGCTCCGCATCGGAATCAGCATCGCCGCTGCAACGATAGTGTTCTTTATCGGCACGATGATGTTGAGCCAGCATCAGTCGCTCGCCTATGCGGATGCCTTTTATGGCAATGAACGTTCGATTGAATCTTACGAACGCATTTTAGAAGAGCATCTGTTACTAATATCGATTTCCGGACAAGACGTTTCGTCCTCGCGTGACTTCACGGTTCACCGATCGATTTGGTTACCGGAGCTGTTCACTTCGCATGGCATGTATCTGATTGACGAACAGCACCTGACAACGACGGAAAGTTTCGATGTTACGAAATTCGGTGCTGTGCTTGCGCTAGTCGGCTTGACGATTTATCTCGTGACATCAATCATTTGGAGCGTCATCAAGCTTTATCATGCAGGACGATTGCATCTATTAAGTATCGTCTCAGTCGTATTCTTTAATGTACTGGGTTATTGGTTTTGGGCATTACGAAAATAGGAGGGGTCATATGTCGCAACAAATTAAGCTGATTTGGTCACAAGCATTCACGGTGAAGCAATGTGTACTCTATCTTTTGATCATCCTCGGTTTACCAACTCTTCAGTTCAGTTTCATTTATAAGAGTTACCAGTTCTTCCTACCGACAGAAGTATTCGAAGAGACGCTATCAGGAACGATCCCGATGCTGTTTCCGATACTTGCAGTCTTGATTTTCTTGCCGATCTTCATCGCTGAATACAAGGATAACTATCTGACATACGTTCGAACGCGTGCCAGTCTAAAGGATTATCTATTTGCGGTCGGTTTCGTCAATGTGATGCTGACAGGATTTGTGTTCTTTTTAATGACAATCGTCACGTTCGTCCTCATTCGTTATGTCGAACCGTTTTTCGGTCTAGTCAATTACGCGCCGCTAAGCGAAAAGACGCATGACGTAACGAATGCATTTTCATTCTTGGTGGACATTCACCCGTTACTCTATGCCGTTCTTTACGCCGCTTGGATTGGACTCAACGGAGCAGTGTACGCGACACTTGCTTACCTGTTGATCTTATCGCTCGAACAAGTCTATCTCGCAATTTCATTACCGTTCTTCGCCTACCATATCTTTAACTTCGTCGCTGGTATGATGCAAGCTCCACAATTCTCACCTATCAGTACGGTCTTTCCGTTTAACATCACGGAGCAGCCGCTTTGGACAGTGTTCGTACCGTTTACTGTTTTAATCGTTGTTAACTTCACGCTCTACCTGACGATGATTCGACCGAAACCGGAGTGGATCTTTCAGTCATGATGAAGACACGGAATATTTTGATTGTACTGAAGAGTTTATTCATCCTCGTGATCAGTTACGTCGCATGGTATAGACGGCAAGAAGTATTGACGAAGGCGCAGGAGTTCGGCAGAAACGTCAACGCGTGGGACATCACGTTTGCGATTCAAAATGATATGTACCTGTTACTCTTTTTCCTGATGCCGTTACTCTTGTTCCTCTCGTTTCGAATGATTGAACAGCAATATGAACCGTCGATTTTGATTCGGGTCGGCTCATTTCGGAACTGGCTATACTACTCGACAAAATGGTATTTACGTGCCGTCCTACCCTTGTTCGGATGCGTCTTGCTACTGAGTCTTCTTAGTGCCAGCGATCAATCGTTTACGTTGCAATGGAGTACATACAGTCAAATCTCGACTAGTGGCAACATAAGTCATCATCTCAGCGCGACTTTTCGCTCACCACTGTCAGTGATTTTTTTACAACCGATTCTTTGGTTGCTTGCGAGCATTATGTTACATGGGTTCATGTGTCTTGCGTTTCTATTGCATGAAAAGCATAAGGGCTTGTTGCTACAGGCGGCAGTGGTAGTGATTTGGTGTATCTTCAGTTTTAAATCATCGTTTGGAGTAGGAGAGTTCTTTTCAGCCGCCGCGTATTTCTCTGTCGGGGCTGTATCCAATAGAATGCATCCTTGGATGGCACTCATCGTCCTCAGTATTGCGATTGCGCTGATCTATCTATCGGTCCAATGGATGCGACCGCTTCGTCAGCTACTGACTTCACGAAAGGAGTTCGTACCGTATCTCACCTATGCGATGATTGCCAGTCTGTATATCTTCCTCAGTAGTAACCGAGCGTCGACTGAGCTACAAACGATCGGTGATCTCTTCGTCGTCGCATTTTACGGTGTCAATGCAATGGACAGTTCGTTTCTTCAACTCATGTCGTATCTGATTCTTTTTTTCGGACTTGCTTATTTAAGTCAATTGCGTCTGCAAAATCAAATGACGGCAATCGGACCATACACGTGGATGCGTTACCAACGGCTCGAGAAATGGGCGTTTCATGTCTTCGTTAGGGAAGGACGTTTCTATCTACTTGCCCTCGCGTTTCTAATCATCGGAACAACAGGTATCGGAATATTGCAAGGGTTATCGTTGTCACTTTCGACTAGTCTCTTATCGATTTCGTCGATGCAATTGCTTCTACAACTGATCGGTATCTCGATGCTTCAACTGATGCTTTATTCGCTTTTGAGCTTCATCTTACTGTGGCAATTTCCGGACGGTTACGCGATGCTCGGGTTGTTTGGTGTCTTATCCGTCCTCTTGTTGCCAAACTTCAATCAATACGGAATCTTTCCGTCCGGACTGAACGGATTCGCTCAGCTTCAGTCGTTCAGTCTGACACATCTATTGTTCGTCTTGCTGATCTATCTTGGGCTTTCACTTGTCTGGTTATACTTTCTGTTTCAAAAAAGCATTCGTATATAAGGAGGACGTTTCGTGGAAATGATTAAACTAGAGCAGGTCACGAAAGGGTATCAAGGCAACCCCTTGTTCGAAGATATCGATTTGACGATTCAAAAAGGAGATATCGTCGGCATCACTGGACCAAACGGTTCAGGGAAATCGGTCTTGTTCAAGATGATTTGCGGCTTCATTCATCCGGACGCGGGAACGATCACAGTTCGAAATGAACAGCTCGGTCAGACGCGACGCTTTCCGGAAAACGTCGGTGTCATCATCGATCGACCGGGCTATATCGCCCATAAATCAGGATTTGAGAACTTAAAACAACTCGCAGCAATCCGGAAAGTGGTCACCGATGCCGAGATTGAACAGGCGATGCGGACCGTCGGCTTACAGCCCGGTAATCGGCAGAAGGTCAAACAGTATTCGCTCGGGATGAAACAAAAGCTCGCGATTGCCCAAGCCATTATGGAAAAGCAGGACATCTTGATTTTGGATGAGGCATTCAATGGGCTCGATCACGATAGTGTCCTGCGTCTGCGAGAACTATTATTGTCCTTCAAAAAAGAAGGGAAGACGATCATCTTGACGAGTCATAATCAACAAGACATCGATGCGCTTTGCGACTCCGTCTACCGCATCAATCAAGGTCGGATTGAACAGGTCGGCTAACATAAACAGGGAGTGGATCAACGGATCCACTCCCTGTTGCTGTACGATAGATTATTTTCCCGGCTTCGTTTTGTAGAAGCTGTAGAAGACGCTGATCAGGATGACGAGGACGATCGTACCGAGCGACATCCAGATTGGCATTTTGTAGACGTCACTGAAAATCATCTTCGCTCCGATGAAGACGAGCATGAAGCTTAAACCGTGTTTCAAGTAGTAGAAACGATCAATCAAGTTCGCGAGGACGAAGTAGAGACTACGAAGTCCAAGGATTGCCATGATGTTCGCATAGAAGATGATGAACGGATCACGCGAGTACGCGAAGCTTGCAGCGACTGAGTCGACGGCGAAGACGATATCTGATACTTCGATGAAGAGTAGGGTGATCAAGAGAGGCGTGAAGAACAACTTCCCATCAATTCGTTTTGCGAACTTACCAGACGAGATGTCTTGTGTGATCGGTAAACGTTTCTCTAACCAACGAATCGTTCTGTTGTCTTCGAGCGACGTCTCTTGACCGATGTTCTTGTACATCATCCAACCTGTGTAGACGAGGAACGCTCCGAAGATGTAGTACACCCAAGCGAAGTTCTCAAGTAGCGAGACACCAGCGACGATGAAGATGACGCGGAAGAAGATTGCACCGAGAATACCCCAGAACAAGACTTTGTGCTGGTACTTCAATGGAATTGCGAAGTACGCGAAGACGAGTGAGAAGACGAAGACGTTATCAATCGCGAGAGCCTTCTCGATGAAGTACACACTCGTATATTCGACAGCAGCGGCGCTACCTTGATCAATATAGAGCCAGCCTCCGAAGGCGACAGCGATCGCGATCCAGACGAACGTCCATGTCCACGCCTCCCGAAGCGAAACTTCATGTGCCTTGCGATGGAAGACTCCAAGGTCAAGGGCGAGCATGATGAAAACGATGGCTAGAAAAGCAATGAGTAGTGTCAACAGCGCTTCCTCCTTTAAGGTGATTAGTTATCTTGAGTTAATTATAAGTTCATAAGAACTCAAAAGTAAAGGGGTAAGTGTGCTCTTTTTTGAAATTGTGAACAAAATCCGCCAAAGGTACTGTTCATGCGAACAGTGCCTTTGGCGGATTACGTGAGTGGTAGAGAATGCAGTTCAACATACAGAGCGAGAGTATCGATGATTGTAGCCGAGCTCATCGTACACTCATGCGATCGTTAAGCATAAAAATCTTCTTTTACTACCGTTCGAGACGACGTGAGACACCAGTCAAGATGACGGCAAGAATGACCATGATACCGCCGACCCATGGCGTGTGGACGAGTCCGATCGTATCGGTGACAAGACCACCGATCGTTGCGCCAAGTGCGATTCCGATATTGAAAGCTGCAATATTTAAGGCAGAGGCGACATCGACTGCTGCTGGGACGTATTTTTCAGCCAACTGGACGATATAGAGTTGGAGTCCGGGGACGTTCATGAAGGCAAGAAGTCCCATTAAGATGATCCCGATGATGCCAGCGACCTTGAACGGAATCATGAATGAGAGGGCAATCATGACGATGGCATGGATGATGAACATATAGAACAATGCTTTAATCGGGTTACCATTCGCGAGTTTTCCGCCAACCGTATTCCCGATTGCGACGGCGATTCCGTAGAAGAGCAGAATGATACTGATTAAGCTCGGACTGATTTTCGTGACGTCCTGCATGATCGGTGTCAAGTACGTAAAGGCGACGAACGTTCCACCGTAACCGAGGGCAGTGATCAAGAAGCCGAGCATCAAGCGTCCGTTCGTCAACAATTTGAACATGTCGGAGAACTTAGCAGGTGGTGATTGTTTCAAGTCTTTTGGAATCAAGAAGAAGCTTGCGATGATCGCAATGATTCCGAGTGCAGCAACCGCGAAGAACGTCGCGCGCCAGCCGAACGATTGACCAATGAATGTACCAAGCGGGACACCCGTGACGGTCGCGACCGTCAGACCGGTAAACATCAAGGCGATGGCACTTGCTTTTTTATGCTCCGGTACGAGCTGGACAGCAATCGTCGCACCAATCGAGAAGAAGACACCGTGCGAGAACGCCGTGATGAAACGGGCGACGATCAACAATTCAAATGTCGGTGAGATGGCGGAGATCAGGTTACCGGCGATGAAGACGACCATCAACGCCATCAGTAACGTTTTCCGGTTCATCCGGTTCGTTAGTGCCGTCAAAATCGGTGCTCCGACGGCGACACCGATTGCGTAACCAGAGATGATGAGACCAGCGAGTGTGATACCGATATTTAAGTCACGAGCAATCGCTGCGAGCAGTCCGACAGGAACGAATTCCGTCGTACCGATCCCAAAGGCGCTGATTGCTAAGGCAAGTAGGGCAAGTCCGCCGTTACTTGGAGCCTGTTCCTCCTGTACCTGTTGATTTAATTGATTCATGGGGATTCCTCCTAAAATGATTTCAGTAGGGATCGTGTCCGGTGGGCCCGACTAAACATGATCCGCTTGACATGACCCCAGCATAACGGGGGTTGTTCCTTTCGGAAAGTACGTACTTTAAAGTGCGATAGGCACTAAAAAGTACCCTACTCGTTCTTTTGGATGCAAGGTCTAAAAGGAGATTGTACTTTCCGTTGACAATTGCTATCATATAGCCAGCCAATCCGCTTGGGAAGTACGCACTTTCAAGTACGATAGGCACTAAAAAGTGCCTATGTTCTCAACGGAATCTCGAAAGGATGGATCGCACATGCCATACAATATCCCGGTCGAAGCAACACTAGAAGTCATCGGTGGAAAGTGGAAGGTCGTCATCATGTGTCATTTAATCAAAGGCGAGCGCCGGACGAATGAGCTTCGTAAGCTGATGCCGACGATCACGCAAAAGATGCTGACGCAACAATTACGGGAGTTAGAAGAAGACGGTGTCATCATCCGGACGGTCTTTGAACAAGTCCCACCAAAAGTCGTCTACTCGTTATCCGAGTACGGCTGGTCGCTGAAGCCGATTCTTGACGCGATGTGTGCATGGGGTGAAGGACATATCAATTTGACAGGCGGAGAGGTTGTTTCGTCTTAATCGCCAGAAAAAAGGTTCGACATTATGGTCGATCCTTTTTTTGCGCTCAAATTGTCTGGAAATAAATAAGTTGTACAGTAAGTGATCATTAGAAAAATCTTTTATTATATTTACTCCATCAACTGTGAAAAATCCTTAAATTTTTTGGGCGGTTTTTATCAGATATCAATAAAACAAGTCAATAAAGTACTAGTATTGAGAAATCCCTTGATAAGAAAGTCATGAATACAACATGATTGATTTGAGTCTATAGGGCGGGTTCCTGATTTTGGAATATTTGTTACGATCAAGTGGAAGAAAGTTTTAATTTTCTCTTTCAAGAACTAATGCCATGTTTCATCAGAGTGAATGACTTTCTATCTTGACAGAGAAAGGAGGAGTTCGGATGTCTGCTATGTTCGTGTCGTATCAATTATCTTTGGAAGAAAAGTTCTTCAACATGATCGAAAACAAATGGTTCTGGATGGTTTTCGCTCTTGTCATTTTAGTAGGAGTATTTGCATATGCGTTCTATTGCACAAGTCGAGGTTACAGCTTTAATGGAAACGTGAAATTAAACTGGCCAAAGTTCTGGCAAATGGGAATTGGCTGTAAAGCCTCGTAACGTACTTAACTGGCGGGGGCTCGTAGAGCTCCCGCTTCTTTCAGGAGGTAGAAACATGATTGAAATCGATGATTTGACAAAATCATTTAAAAAGAATCGCGTTATCGATGCGTTATCAGCATCATTTTCTTCAACGGGTGTCTCTGTCATAGTTGGAACAAATGGCAGTGGAAAGACGACACTATTGAATATGTTGACGAATTTGCTAGAAGCTGACGGTGGCGGCATTCGAATTGATGGTATTACACCTGGTAGTCAGGCATACAAATCTAAATTTTTCTATCTTCCTTCTGACTTTTATTTACCAGGCTACATGACTGGTAAGGAATATGTACAGTTCGTTTTAAGTCGATATGAGACAAGTGAAGAGGATAAAGCTCCTCTTTTAATGGACTTACTCGATTTGGCGGACGGTCAAAATAAAACCATTGAGTCGTATTCCTTTGGTATGAAGAAAAAAATTCAAATTGTCGCAGCCATTGCTGCCAATACTGACTATATAATTGCTGATGAAATTTTCGGCGGACTTGATTTTGATACGTCTTTGCTCGTTCAGGAACTGTTTGCAACAGTCAGCACGACGAAAAAAGTGATTATCGTCTCTCATGAACGAAATACGATTGATCGTTTTCCCGAAGATATACGACTTATGAGACAAGGTTCACTTGTCAATTTTGAAGGAACTCCAGAGGAATTGACGGATGTTATTAAACAAGAGGAGGTCTTACGTGAAAAGCTCGACATCGTCAGCAAACATTTTATGTCTACTGAAATTCTTCTTTAATGATACGTTTCATGGACTTTTCAATCGTCCTTTTTTTAAAAGTCGGATGAATCGGTACGTGTTAGGTATTCTTCTAATGGGTCTCTATCTTGGATACTTTTATCTGAACATGGTTCAGCTCTCCACCCTATCGAATAATGCAGTGGAAGCAGATGAGACAACACGATTGCTGGCAGGGAAGATGACGCTCAGCAGTTATTTTAATGTCATCTTTATTTTAGGTACCTTTATGTTCGTTTTAATTAATGGAACCGTCTCATTGAATCGGAACTCTTTATTTTTTGCGAAGACACTTCCATTCTCAGAAAGAGAAGTCAATATCAGCCAGCGATTATTTAAACTCTCTGTTGCCCTAGTCTTTTTCGAATTACTGATGATCATTGTTGCACCAGCACTGAAACTAATTCCTATGCGCTTGGGAACGGCACTGCTTGTTTTAATAACACTTCATACTGTATTCATCAGTAGCTTTTGGTTATTGGATTGTCTCCATGCAGCAGTATTGCATCGTTTATCAGGTATGAAGCGTACTATTTTCAGTTTCATTCTTGATCTAGTATTAGTGGGTCTCGTGACACTTCATTTATTAAAAACACGATTTCAGGTTGATGTATGGGTTAGTACGTTACCGTATTCGATTTTAACGATCACGCTAGTTATGTTGATGACGAGTCTTGTCGTTGGCACGATTGCCTATACTCTTCATGCAGTTTTCTTTGCTCGAAACCATTTGTATGTCCGGCAGAATTACTTCAAGTTAGGATTGCCTGCTTTCAATATTGGTTTAGCGACTACTATGCCTGCAATCATCCGAAGTAAAAACTTTCTGTACTTTTGGGCATTACTTGGTGTGATGTCAATCGGAGCATGGTACCAAGTCGGATGGGGGGGAACTTTTCAACTCTGGTTGTTCTTATTGCCGATACTTGGAGTAGTGACGATTACATATGCAGACGCAACATTAGCAGTTAGAAAGTTGTACGGACTGTACCGGATCCATCCCTTGATGGAACTCATGTCACTCCTTGCTGTCGCCATCATTTTGATGGCACCGGCACTATATGTCGGTATCATTGAGACAAACAGTTTGAATCCATATATGTATGGAATCAATATCTTTTTCGCGGCTACAATTGCAGGATTTTTATTTCCGAAATCTCAAAGTAATATCAATGAGACGATTGCATCCGTGTTGACGATCATTTTAATTGTCTTACTGTCTGTCCTCGTCAGTATCGATGGGGCATTGTATCCGACATTAGCGATCTTACTTGGTGTTTTATATCTCATTTTAAAGAAAGAATACGAGGTGGCAAAATGAAAATCACGAAATTAATTGGTGTTGGTACTGTTTTGTGGACAATTATTTTTTTAGTCGATTATATTTATGAATTGTTTCAAATCAATGAAACGAGTGTCGTGACGACGATGACAGGATTAAAAATTACAACGGTAATGACAAAAGAAGAATTGAATACACACTTCGCGTTGACACTTCAAGCGCTTGTTCTCTATTTGGTATTTATCGTTTTATTCACATTGTTTGGTGTCTTCTTACAGAAGCGGCGAACGTTAGCGCGTCATGACAGCTGAGACAGTTCTGCATCTTATCAGCTATATTCTTCTGATTTTCATTGTCGTAGCGATACACGAAATGATCCATTTATTGTTCGCATGGGTGTTTCGACGGCGACCGACAGTGAAACTCGATCGATTTTTAACGCCAATCGTCCGCTATGAGAATAATCAGAATGACTGGCAAAATTTAATCATTGCTGCTTCTGCACCAGCGATTTTATTTTCGTTCGGTATTTGGATAGAAGGAGATGGCGGTGGATGGGTTTTAGTTAAAATTTTATGTTTATCAAATGTATTTAATTTTTTCCCGGTGACAACAGACGGCCAGATGATCCTGTTATCCTGCTTAAGAATGATTAGAAAAGAACAGCGCAGAAATGACGCTCTGTAATATTTGTGCATTTCCATGTAAATAACCCCTCATTCCTCGAGCGGAATGAGGGGTTATTTACATGGAAAAGATTCTAGCGAAGATAAATTTGGTGTCCGGCGTTATTTTTGAGCGATATACCTCTTTTGATCGAAATCATATTTAAATGCAACGATCATTAATGCATCACCCGTTGGATTTCGATACGAGTAGAGAAGCGTCCCCTGTTTTTCTCGGTACACGACTGTGCCTTCAGCATAGACTTCTCCAATCGTAGAGTAATCTTCTGTATGATGAAGCGTCATGACACCAAGTCCTATACCTGAAAGAACACGATCGACGTCAGCTAGCGTCATGCCGGGCTTGATCTTCTTTCCAGGTAAGAGTCGTTTCTTTGCCGGTGTTTTAGGGATGTATTCCTTCTCTGCAAGGTATAAGGTGTGACCGTTTTGTTTCGTCTTGAAAATCAGATGCATTCTTTGCTTAAACCAATGATCGTCTGTTACTTCATAGGGATAAAAGGCAAAAGCGTACAAAGCATAGTCATCTTCAATTTCTCGTAATGCAGCTTTTTGTTTGAGTGTTGTGACGCCATGCTCTTTCTTTATGTATTTCCTATACGATTTTCCGTAGAGCGATTTTGCAACATTTGTCGCGGTCATGCCGAGTTTTAGCTTCTTGTAAGACGCATACTCCTTTGTCGCTGCGTCGACAGAATGAGGTGCGAAAACAGCACCAATCATCGAAAGTGTGAACAGAAGCGCGAAGAGTACTTTCAACTGAACACGGTGTGACTTTTTCGGACGTATCATCATAATTGTGTCTCCTTTGATGAGCTTATTAAAAACCGTGCGATTCTTTTCGTTTGAGATACCAGAGTAGTCCTGTGGTAATGCAAAGACCCATCGCACCTAGTATTCCGATGTACAAGAAACCAATGAGATCATTTCCGATATTCTTTTGAAAAAAATAGGATGAACCAAAAATCGCAGTGGCAAGCATGAAAATATTGCGTAGATGGCGAAGTATTTGGAGCATTGTGGACAATCCCTTCTGATTCAGTTGTCTGCTCGACGGATTTCAATCGCGACAGCCGAGTCCTTTGCAAACGTCACTTGAATCGTGTCACCCGTCTGAATGTCAGCCGTGTTATCTGTTTTGCCATACACGATCGTATCCGTTGTGACGCGAATCTTTGTCAAAGCATACTGTTCGTCCGGTTTTTGTTCACTCGGAGCGACGAATAACGTGTCCCCTGTAATCTCTTCGACGACACGTGCATCGTTCTCGTGTGTACAGGAACCAAGCGGCATACAAAGGAATAGAATAAAAGCAAATAGCCTACGACGCGTCGGCATGAACCAGGCACCTACTTTCGTCAGTTAATAGGGTTAGATGAAATCGTATTATTATATAAATTTTACCAGTTGAGACACCGATTGATGTAAATCAGAAAAATCTTTCTTGCTTTGAAATGAAAGGAATTCAGGCATAAACTACGTATGATTGATAAAATACCCTCATCTCGATCAGAGGAGGAATTACGATAAAGCTAGCCATCTGTACCTGCTACGAACCACTGGATGTCTTGCATATTAGAGTGATACCTCGTTTGGCTCCGAAATCAACTGTAGTACTCATCAAAGTGTATGCATCTGTCGTCCACTCCAATCTTAATTTACGTTGCATCGTGCGCTGCCGGAACGGCTGCTGTTCGAATCGCAAAAGCAAAAGGGCTTCAGGTGACGGCTGTCTGTAATGGACAAAATGCGGAGCGGGTCAAAGCGCTCGGTGCCGATCACGTCATCGATTATACAAGGGACGGCTACGATGGATTGTTGCTGGAGTACGATGCCGTCTTCGATGCGTCTGGAAAGATTAATAAGACGAAAGAGAAACGGCACGTCAAACAAAACGAGTCTTTGCATCCGTCGCGGGGTAAGGTGTGGCGAGAGAACGGAAAGAAGATATACACTATTTGAATAAACTGTTTGAAGCGGGACGATTTAGAGCCGTCACGACCATATCTGTTCACTTGATGAAATCGTCGAAGCGCACCGTTATGTCGACACCGGGCGAAAATTCGGTAACGTCGTCGTTTTAATTGCAGAAGAATTAAGTTGATTTAGTGGGTTGGACGTAACTGATTTTGAGCATTCAGTGCTCGAAAGTAAGTTTGGAAATTACTAAGAAAACGTAAAAAAACTGACAACGTCTACCATACATGATGTCATGTAAAGAAGCCTTCTCGATTGTATCGGGAAGGCTTCTGCTTTAATTTCGGATTGGTCAAAAAAACGGTATTCATTGATTACAGACTTTTAAAGCGTCGCGATTTTTGACACCAGATGCAGAATGGAGTGAAACAACGAATGTTGAATCATTTTTCTTTATGACGGATGACACATTACACCAAGCTGAGTAATAGTTGAGGCTGTTGGGAGAGGAAGTCGTCGTTTTCGACGTAGCGATGATAAGACAATGACGAATCGTTCATATGAAAGAGCGTCAACTGTTGACTCTCGAAGTCGACTTCTTCAATGTAGACAAGTTCTGCAGCGTCACCGGAGTGATGGGGAAGAAGCAGTTTTAAGGATAGTCTCTCCCGTAAAGCAATGAATAACATGACTTCCATTTTATAAGTCGCCGAAATGGAAGAATCATTGTGAAGAATAACGGATGAATCGATGGAGAGGCAAATAAGCGGATTCATAGTAGATAACGACACCGGATGAGTGATTTCTTTTTGAAGGTGCTGCATGATGGACCTCCTTATAATAAGAACGTATGTTCATATTATGGGGGATGAATCCATTTTTTGCAATCCTATATAACGTTAATAGCCTCATGATGTCTCATTCATAATCGTTCGAGTTTCACTGTGAGATAGCGGAATCTACTTTTCGAAAAGAATGCTGAAATTCTTATATATCTTGCGATAACCGAATCATATCCGTGCACCGGATCCCGTTTTCGATGATCACCTCTTCATAGTGTCTCAAGAAGAAGTTTAAATCGACTCCAACGATTCTGAATCCACATTTTTGGTAAAGTGCTAGCTGTCCAATGCTTGAATTGCCCGTCCCGATTTCAACGGTCGTATACCCCAGTGTTTTCGCTGTGCGAATCGCATGTCGTAAAAGATTTTTTCCGATACCTTGTCCTTGATGCGACTCATCTACTGCGATATTTACGATTTCTATCGTTTGAGGTCTTGTCGGGAGAAGTACATATACACCAATCCATTGGTCATTCCTTTCAGCGACGAAACAATGACCTCTTTTTGCATAGCTTTCGACTAACTTTTGAGACGGGTCCGCTGCTAGCAAGAGGTCCATCGGTGGATTTTCATGGACGGATAATTGTCGGATGTTCATATTCATTCTCCTCACGGATCGATTGATATATGTTTGTCTTAGGCTTCAGTTTCACTCTGCTGCCACAATAGCTGATGTAGAAGCGTTACGAAAGAACCTGTGAACTTCTGTCCTTCTTAAGAATACAAAACAGCATGTAAGAAAAAAAGTCGTCATCCGTATCGAGTAACGGAAAACGACTTTCTTTTGTTAGATTAAGATCATGATCGTTTAGTTAGACGGGAGAAGCTTTACGACATGCAAGGTGGATTTTTTTCCGTTCGTGATGGAGTAAGTGAGTTTCCCATCTTGCAGTAGAGGAAACGATACCAGCTCTTCAAAGTCCGTCAGAGGAGCGACGGTCTTCGCTTTTAAGTCCGCATATATCAACTGATTGATGCCTTCTCGGAAGACGATTTGTGTGTTCGAAAGGAATTGAATGCCGTTAATCAACGTCTGGGCACTGGAAGCAGAATAGTTCAGCGTCTTTTCGTCTAATCCGATGGGTTGGAATATGGCGTCGCCTTCTGTGCCGAGAGCGAAATAGGTGCCACTACGACTGAAATCAATTAATCCGGACATCTCTTTTTTGTAGGCACCATCCAGCGTTTCAAGCACACGGACGTTCTTTCCGTTGTTAAAGTGAGACGTGTATAAGGTCACGCCGTCATCGCTATCGCGGTGCTCGTATGTGAATAGACCGTCTTGTACCTTTCCTGTTTTTAAGATGAAGGACTGGAGTGGTGTGATCTTTCCGGTTTTTAACGAATACGACTTTAACGTGGAAACCGTTTTTTGTGCAGTCGCTTCTTGCGTGATCCAGGAAACCCGAGTTGACGTGACATCGATTCTCGGAGGAGATGTATCGAAGCGACTTTCGCCAGTATCCAGCGTTGTCACCTGATTCGTTGTAATTCTTAGTTGACGAATCGACCATTTCACACCGGTCTTTGTCGGCTGTTCCGTTTCGACCCATAGTAAAAATTCACCTGTACCCGTCATCATCGGGATTGCATTCTTCGTCGCATGAACAATTTTGTTATGCTGTCGTTTCGTATCGTATGTATAGATGACACTCTTGTTTTCTTGTAGGTCAAAGTAGAAGATCTGGTTTTGGTAGAAATACTGTGGATCGATCGAGACACGGTGTTTGCTCAGTAATGAAGAAAGGTCGTACGTTTTCGTTTGACCTAACGTGACGCGCTTCGTTTGCTTTTCTAATTCGATTGCTTGTTGGTTATTGGAGTCGGTCGTTGCTTTCTTCAAGGAAGTGTTTACTTGTTCAGGTGACGCGATATTTTTTTGTGCTACACGCGGTGTCGCTTGTTCTTCCATCATGGTACAACCCGCTGTCGTCCAAACGATGGTCGAGAGGAAAAAGACGGATGCGAATCGATGTAATTTCATATCGGATAGCTCCTTCGAAGATTTTTGAAAATGTAGTTCATTGCTGTACCTCATGTGAAGAAGGACTCGAACGACGGGTGTAAAGAAATACGAGATACCACCACTTTAATGTGTAGGCGAATAAGAAGATACACATCCATGCCCACGGTCGCAGTGTCGTCAATCCTTCGTAAAAATGTCTGAATTCTGTAATGTCAAGACGGTACAAAGAGTTCCAAATGAATAGTGCATACAGGAAAAGCATCGCTACCACCGCTCGGATCGACGCTTTTCTCAAGGCTGGATGCTTGATCGCGACGAAGATTGCACTGATAAGCGTGATGAAAAAGAATGCGTAGGAAAGTACCCACACCCACATGTCATTGGTTGGACCCATATGTATTTTCCTCCTCAGTTAATCATGGATGCGTCTAGACGATCTTCTAAACAAAACAGAAAGAATGACATCAATCAGTAAGCCGATCAAGAACCAACTGATCAAGGTCAGGATGTAGATCAGGAACAGTGGGACATGGAAGGAATCTAGCCATGTTCCAAGAAAGGATCGTGATTCAAGAAGCCAGAAAACAGGGCTCGTCAGAAACAACAAGATATTTTTGTCGTCGTAGCCGAAGGCATTGAACAGACAGACAACAAGTGAGAGCAAGGGTAGCCAGAGTCGAAAACCTTTACGCATTATTATTCATCTCCTGTTTGAGTGAGGGGTTCATCGGACCTGAATCAAAAAGGCGGATAGACCGTCACCATGTTCGTTCCATCCGGCAACGACCTCATAGGTATACGTACCTTGAGAAGAAGGTGCGATAAGAATGTCGTTTTTTAATGAAACCTGTTCACTTTTCGTTTTCGAATCCCAGCGTACGACTTCGAGCGAATCGGGTTTACGATCAAACGAGAGATGAATTTTGTCAGAGGGTGAGACGATGACGGGTTTACTTTTTTCAGTCATGTGTAAAGCATCCACATAGATCATGTCCGCACATTGAGCACTGAACAAACTGGACCAGCAATAAGAACCTTGGACAGTTGGAATCGCTTTACCGTTTACTTCGACGTTTGGNNCAAGTAGTGAGCCAATCAAAATGAATTTAAGGATACCAGCTCCTCCTTTATTGAATAATTAATAGTGTTAAATCGGAAATTAAAATCAATCAAGTCATATATCATGCAAAAGAATCTTCATATAGAATCATTTTCCACAATAAACTATCAAATCCCTTCAAATGGATGAAAGGATTATGAATGAGGCACACGTGTCTCTTTGAGACGACTAGGTTTTGAGGAAGTCATTTTCCTTTTACGAAGAATAGAGGAATCAATGCTTCTCCCAGTGGGCTTGATAATCGAGAATATATTGACTTAGGGGAATCGGCTCAGTACCAGTCACCTCGCGGAACTGACGGTTCGTTCGTTTCGTGAGTCCAAGACTAATCGGGAGGTGTAACATGATGACTTCATTGACGTAGCTTTTCGGATATCCTTTTTGAACCATCTTCATTTGGAAGAATGGAATCGAAGGGTTCGTGTAACGGATCGTCTTTCCTAAGAGTAGCGTCATCAGACTTGCGATTTCATGGAAGCCGAAAACTTCCTCGCCATGCAACGTATAGACACGATTGAAATGGGGGGCAGGATGTTCGAGGCAACGGATGACGAACGTCGCGATATCCCGGATGTCGATCATGCTTGTCTTCCCAAGACCAGCGGGCGTAACGATCTGCTCGTGAAAACGGATGTCATCACGCATGAAGAGATTCAAATTTTGCATGTAGTATCCGGGACGGATGATCGTAAACGGGATACCGGTCTCTTGAATGATCTTTTCGATCGTATGGTGAGGTGTCAGCGGAAAGACTGGAACATCCTTGAACGAGAGATAAACAATGTGCCGGACTGAGGTGAAGCGCAAATAGCGCAGAAAGAGATGGAACTGTCGTGTTGATACTTGGGACGGATACATCAAAAAGAGTTGATCGACGCCTTTTAACGCTTGTGAAAACGTTGAGATATCGGCGTAGTCCAGGTGACGATAGTGAAAAGCATTGCCGAATTTCTCTGAAGCAGCTGCTGGGTCGATGACAGCCGCATGAAAGGGAATATGTCGCTTCATCATTGCATGACCGACGGCTAGTCCAACGTTTCCTGTGAATCCTGTTACTAAAATCGTCATGTGTAACGTCCTTCCTGTACACTTGACTGAACTGCTGTTTGATGAGAAGTAAATCATGATATGTCTAAGAAAAAGTGAGGTGGTAAATCATCCGCTAATTGCTTTATCGTAACTTGATTGAGCGTATTAAAGAATGAAATCAGTGCAACATCTAATAGTTGATCTAACGCACATACCTGATAACGCGTTCCCGGAAAAAGCGGACGTTCGAATAACGCGACGACATCTCCGACCCGGACAGTATGACTCAATGGGAGGAGTTGAACACCGCCTTCTCGTCCAGCATGGGTTCGTAAAAGACCTGCTCTTCCTAAAATTGAAATGATTTTCGTGAGATGCTCGTACGAGATGTTACATTGAAGCGAAATGTCTCTCGTCTTTACGTATTCTCCTCTTCGTGTCATCGATTTTGAGGTGTGTGCCAAAAAAAGTAATGTCAGTAAGCCATGTTCTGTAGCACGTTTCAACCGCACGACCGCATCTCCTTTCATTTTTGACTGACGATGATATCAGACAATCAAGAGACAATATCGCGTCATGGAGGAAAAGGGCGCTTTCGTCATGTAAACATGCGTGTAGGAATCATCGAATGTGATCAAAGCAGAAATGAGGTGGGCGCGAATGTACCGACAGGAGAGGCTTCGCCGTTGAGGCGTAATCAGTTCATCTCTTCGAGAATCGAAGTCGAGCAACAATTGCAATGGGTACTCTGTGAATATCGTCACCTGACAATGAATGCCGAGCCGGTGATAATAATCGACGATGCATTGACGAACGAACAGTGCTCGTTCATGAGTAATCATATGCTTTGCCCTCCTCTTCATTTACCCAATCGGATAGGTGGTCTTTTATATATTGCCGAAGGGTGATCGGTCGTTCACCAATTAGTTCTAGAAAGTGGTTATCCGTCTCATCCGCTAGACCTAATAAGATCGGCACATGAAGTTTGATGATTTCATTGGTTTCTTCGTAAGACAATCCATGTTGCATCATAAAGGACCGGAAAAAATCAATCGACGGGTTCGTATACATGATCTCTGTTTCAAGTTCTTCTCCGAGAAGCCGGGCGACTTCGTAAAAATTGTAAGCCGCTTCACCGCTGATCGTATAGATTTTATTGAAGTGAGTGGCTGGGTTTTCAAGACACGTCATCACGACGGTCGCTACGTCACGGGCATCAATCATGCACGTCTTACCAATTCCTGCCGGTGCAAAGAGGTGTGCATGATCTCGTAACATATCTCGCATGAACATGTTTAAATGCTGCATGTAGTAGCTAGGACGAATGGTCGTGTAGGGAATGTCGGTTTGGCGAATGACGACTTCAATACGATGATGTGGCGTGAATGGGAGGGATAGTGCGTCTTTGGCTGAGAGGTAGACGATGTGTTGCAGGGCAGTCTGTCTGAGATAATGAATAAAATATTCGAATGTCTCCAAGCTCGCGTTTGCAGGAAATTCGAGAAAGATTTGATCGCAACCTGCGAGTGCTTCTACGAACGTCGAGGCATCCTGGACATCGAATCGACGAAAGTCAAAATGCTCTCCATATAATTCGGAAGCGGCTTGTGGATCGGATACCCCAATGCAAAAAGGCTGTTCTTCCGTGCGCATACGTTGGCTGACGAGCTGCCCGATCGGTGAAGAAAAGTCCGTAATGAAAATCATGGGAAGGTTCCTTTCCTCTCTTAGGTGAACGAGGCATCACTGATGTTGTAAAGTGGTAAATAAAATACTTGTATTAGTTATATAATACCCTAATTATCTTTCAAATACCGGATAGATGATAGTTCCTGCTAAAAACATAAATAAGTATTCCATTTATTCAATATATGAACCTTAATAATCAAAAAAATTAATTATTAATACTTATGTTTACATATCTAGGTTTATTATGAATATTACTTTACGTACTTGTTGTGAAGGCTATCGTAAATGTACGCGTATGTTTCCTTGAGTGTCTTAATCGCATTCACGTCTGTTCCGATGACATCCACTACATCAGTCGACACATACAAAAGGAAATCCGAGTCAAAGAAGACTAGGTTTGTTCGTTCGTTTAACGAATAACGCGAATAGGATGAAAATAACAGCGGTCATCGCTAATCGATAGGTCAAGGATACTTCCAAGGCGACAGGTGTTCCTTGGATTTTGACAGCAATGAAGTTCAGTCCCCAGACGATCAAACAAAACAGATACATGAAATAGGTCATAGCAGGTCCTCGTTTAAGTAGTTTACTTCCAATTCTTTTCCTGTATTTCATCTTACCAAAAGTAGAACGTTAAGAAATTAATTTCGGTATAAATAGAAAAATCACTGACCGTCATATGACAGCCAGTGATTAAGTAGTAATCATAATTTGATTTTAACGGTGTAGAGAAAACCAGTGAATCCTGTTTTTACGTTCATGACGAAGGTATTTTCAGTTTTAGGTACGATGTAGATGACATCAATTTTTGAGTGTAACGGAGCGTAATAACCTAAGCTTTCTGAATAGGCTTTTTTGTTCAGATTGATCGTTTCTTCAGGCGTGTAGCTTTTCTTGTGACGATCAATCAATGGGAAAGAAGAGGGTTTATAGTCGATATAAGAGTCAGCTGAATCTTCACCCTTTACCTGCATCTCAAGTCTGACAGATACGGCTTGTTTATCTTTCGGAAGATTCTTAAGTGGAACACGTTTCGCCGAACTGACCATGAACCCACGTTCTTTCATTAAATTTTTATCACCAGCATATGTCTGAAGACCACCTTTATTCATCAGTTCTTCGATGGCGTCTGTATTCGTTTTCTTTGACTTGTTCTTTTGTCCGGTCTTCACGGTGGTTGAAGTAGCATTCACAGCATCGACTTCAATTTTGACGGTCGTCGGTTTCGCAATGGCTTCGCTTGTCGCGAGAAGCACATACGTATTTTTATCACTTGGAACACGGAAAACAAGATCGACGCGAGAAACGAAAGGTGGGAAATAGCGATAGCCGTCCTTCCAAGCGTCTGGGTTCCGGTTCTCATAATCGACAGCTTCGTATACATTACCGCTTGTATCCTCTAACGTAAATAGATTTGGCTTATAAATACCATATCCGCCATCTGCGTCTTTATCCTTGTAGTTCTCAAGGATGACGGGAACGGTAACATATTGTTCATCATCAAGAGTTGGTAATTTCAACTCCTTTGGAGGTGATAGGAGAATTTTATCAACATGGAAAATATTGCTTTTTGTTTTAGGATCTCCCGGATAGGTTTGAACGACTCCACGATTCATTAGTTGATCGAGCTTGCTCGAATTGACTTTTTTCGTAGAGGACGCTTTCTTTTTCTTGTCTTTTACATCTGCCAATTTCGTTCCTGTCGTCTTGACCGTTGGTGCAGCTGTTTGTACCGGTTTCGTGGACGCAGGTCCTTCTTCTGTCGTAGCAAAGAAGAATAGGGAAGCGACACCAACGACAAGGGCACCACCAACTGCGGATAAGGCCAGTCGGAAACGTCGTTCCGTCGCTTTCGTATTCGTTGCGACACTTCCAATCGCAGCATTTGGTGTAATGCTGACGGCGCGTTGAGCGGGTAAGAGGGCACCGAGAACTCCCGTGATGGCAGGAATCAACAACATAATACTCAAAAAGCCGAGCTCACCTGTTGGGAACTGGTTATAGACGAAGCCGATCATCGCAAGAGCGATCAGTAAGCCAATGATTCCAGCGAACAGTCCCGTCATTAATCCTTCACTTAAGACGAGCGTCCGGATCTGACCGTTCCGCCAACCAGTTACCTTCAAGACGGCAAGCTGACTCTT
>NZ_DJUM01000031.1:0-6112 GCF_002440475.1 Exiguobacterium sp. UBA6282
TATCACGTACGGGAACTTGAAAAGCATGACTTGATTCACCTCGTCCGGACGGAAGAACAGGGCGGCAATCTATTGAAATACTATCAAGCGATTGCTCGAGGATACATTCCTGCCGATCATCTACTGAAATTCGTCGAGACGAATGAAGCGACCCGGCAGTCGTATCTCGAAGTGTTGGACCGGGCAAAGACACGCGTTCTTACGGCTCCGACAGCTACTTTTTCTCCTTCATCTTCGAACGTCGAGGACTGGATGAGCTTATCACTTCAAAAGGAACTGACGATGTCTGAAGCCGACTTTCAACGCTTTGCTACAAAATATCGTGCTCTATTGGACGAGTTCACACGGTTCCCTTCACTAGACGAAGAAGATAAAAAACACTTCTATATCATGACGACTGCCTTTGCAATTGATGAACCACTATTTGAGAATGACGAGGTCTAAACCGGAGGTGCCACATGCTGCCTATTGAAATGGATACGCAACAATCGCTGTTTAAAAATCGATCTTTTTTATTTTTATGGGGGTCCGGTATGTGCTCTGCCCTCTCCCTATCAACCTATCTGTTTGTTGAACAATGGTATGTCATCCATACGCTAAACCAGGCTTCATTTCTTGGATTCGTCCTCATGGCCACCTTGTTACCCCGTATTTTTCTCATGTTATTCGGTGGCGTCCTATCCGATCGCTATAAACGTTCGACGATCATGCGCATCTCGAGCGCTTTACGGATCAGTTTCATTCTCTGTCTTCTCGCATTACTTCATACCGATCAGCTTACATTGCTGACGATTTTAGGATTCGCCTTTCTATTCGGTAGTGTGGATGCATTCTTTTCGCCGGCGAATGCTTCCTTACTGCCTACACTCGTTCCTAAAGAACAACTCACTAAAGCCAATTCACTGATTCAGACATCTAATCAAATCGCCCTCTTTTCAGGTCCGATTCTTGGTGGAGTCATCCTCAGCTATTCTTCTTACTCGCACGTCTTTCTCGTGATTTTCGGCACACTCTGTCTGACGCTCCTTTTCACGTATGGTATTCGCGAATCTAAGATCAAGCGATCGCTTCAGCATTCAGCTCTCTTTGAACTAAAAGAAGGGCTACATTACGTCTTTCACCTTCAGCAACTCAAGCAGACACTTTTTCTTGTCATCTGTGTCAACTTCTTTTTCTTTGGACCACTCTTACTCGGAATCCCCTTACTCGTTCATGATGTGCTCCAAGGAGATGCGATGGATTTAAGTTATATGCAAGGGGCTTATCAAATGGGAATGCTCGGAGGGGCGCTCTGGAGTGGTTTTACGCAGAAGAAAGCAAATGGGCTTACCTCATCGGTCCGATTGATTGGCGCCTTAGGTTTGCTTTTCTTCCTGCTTAGTCAAGTCCAGCAGATTTTGTTGTACCTGATCATCCTGTTATCACTTGGTGTCCTTTCTTCCATCATCAATATTCGCTTCATTACGTTCATCCAGTCTCAGTGTGCGGAACAGACGATGGGACGTGTCATGAGTGTCGTGAATGCCGCGTCAAACGGTCTCGTTCCATTATCTTATGCGCTTCTCTCTTTTCTACTGTCGTTTCATGTTTCAATCACGACGATCATGTTGTACTGTGGTCTTCTCATCCTTGTCCTCTCGCTTTACTTTAGAAAACGCATGATCCAGGTCAAAAACTAGTCAAAAAAAGACAGTGGATTGGAATACCACCGTCCTCGTTCTGTATTCGGTTATTACGAAACACGTTCTATCTGATCCTTTGCCTGTTGTTCCGGCGCCACGACTTGATACCGCTTCAAAATGAAGATCCCACATACCATGACAGCGAGACCGACGAGCTGACCGAATGATAAATCAATTTGTGGTAAACCGAACCAACCGAACGTATCGACAGCGAGAGCAAAGCTTAACTGCGAAATCAGAACGACAGAGATCGCGACGGACGGACCAAGCAATTGAATCCCGCGCATGACACAAAAGACGACACCGACACCTACGAGTCCACCGAACCAGTAGAGTGGTGAAACGTTTTGAATCTGTCCGATCGTTCCACCACGAAACAGGACATACGTGATGCTTGCTCCGATGAAGCCGACGAAGAAAACCAGCGTCGTCGTCGCCCATGCGCCGAATGCATCACTCATCCGAGCATTCAATACCGTCTGCAAACTGATTAACATTCCAGCCAATACGGCACACACAATGCCTATTATCATGTTCGTTCCTCCTTACTCATAGCTGTTACCGTTCGCTTTCTCGCGAATCCGTTCCAAATCGACGATGATGATCTTGCCACGTCGTCGAACAAGGATCTCTTCCTCACACAACTTCGTGATGATCCGGTTAAGGTGACGATAACTCGTTCCAAGCCAGTCAGCGACGTCATGTAGATTCGACGTCCGCATCTCCTGATAAAACAAACTGTCACTAGCTTCGGACGCAATCGATAATAAGTAGCCTGCAAATCGCTCCTCGACCGTATAGAGTACGTGGTGCGACGCTGATTTCGAATCGGCATACCACTTCGCTGTAATTGTTCGTAGTAAAAATTGCAGAAAGACATTCGTCGTATTGTGCTCGCGTAAAATCGCATACGGCACGCTCAACACATCGACATCGGTCACCGCCTCAACTGTATTCAACACTTCTCGTTCATTGATGAACTCGGCGTCACCAATCACTGTCAGTGGTGTTTTGAATCGTAAAATCCGTTGTTTCCCTTCTGACGAAGCAGCAGAAATCTTGACCTTGCCTGCGACGATGAAGTACATCCGGTCGATTGTCGCACCGGTCGTACAGAGGAGTTCTCCTTTTCGGAAGGTTTCTTCACGCAACCAAGCGCGCGTCTCTTCCGTTAAAATCGTATCCAGTCCATATTGTTGGATGACGGTTTCCATGTTCGTTCCCTCCCTTTAGGCAAGTGAGAAAATCGCAACTCCTGCAAGCATGAGACCCACACCAACCCACTGACCACAATTTCCTTGTTTTTTTAAGACACCGAACCATCCTTTTAAATCAATCAGAAAGGCACATAAAATCTGCGCGACGAGTAACAAACACATCGCCCATGTCATGCCGAGTTTTTGGATCGCTGTGAGTTCCGTTACGACGACTAGCACGCCAATCAAACCACCGCTCGCATAAATCCACGGTAACTGACGGAATCCGCCGATTTTCCGATCTCGTACGAAGCTATAAATGACTAAACAACCCATCAGACCAACAAAGTGGACGATCAATACGGATAACCACGGTCCGACGCCTGTCGCAAGGCGCGCATTGAATATACCTTGCAGGGCGATGAACAGACCGCTCATCAAAGCAAACACGACTCCTTGCACGTCATCTCCTCCTTTAATCTCTACACTAGAGTAGACCTTATTCGTGCCTCACTTGAAAAGGACAAATGTCCCATTTTCAAAAAAACATGAAAAACCCGCTTTCCACAAGCGGGTTTACGGGTCATCATTGTATGTTCATGTCGCAAAACGAGCAGTCGTCCGCTTCAGCTGTTCCTCTGCTTCCTCCATCATGCGCGTAAACAACTCAGCAACCGTTGGCACATCACGAATCAAACCGGCAACCAGTCCAGCGTTGACATATCCTTTCTCTTCATCGCCTTCAAGAGCGCCTGTAATATGATACGACTCATTCGTCTGATCGAGAAAAGCAGTAGGTGTCTCGGCTGTGAGGTGTTCGACGTAAGGACCATCAAGGACACGTCGGACAAATCCAACGGAGCGCCCGATGATGCGTGTATCGGTATCTGTCGCATCCGTTAAGCGCGATTTATAAACTGGATGAACCTTCGCATCTTCCGTCGCGATCAACCGTGTTCCGAGCTGGACGCCGGCAGCACCAAGCAACAGGACAGCTGCTAGTCCACGCCCATCGCCAACCCCACCCGCTGCAAGAACCGGAATCTTGACCCGGTCGACAAGCTGCGGAATCAAAGTGAGGGTCGTCAGTTCAAGCGGGGAATTGATACCTGCCGCTTCAACCCCTTCTGCTACGAGTACATCAGCGCCTGCCTGTTCTGCCTTTACTGCCTGTTTGACCGAGGCGACGACCGCAATCGTTTTGATGCCAGCGGCTTGTAGTCGCTCTATGTATGGTGCCGGATTTCCTGCCGACAAAGAGACGACCGGAATCTTTTCTGCAATCGCGAGATCGATCAGTGCTTCCGTATAAGGAGATACACGAATCGCGATGTTCAAGGCAAATGGTTGCTCCGTCAGGGTTCGTGTCTCCTGAATCCGAGACGCTACTTCATCGACCGACAACGTACCGCACCCAAGCGTTCCGAGTCCTCCGGCATTCGACACCGCTGCCGTGAGTGCTGCATGACTAATGTTACCCATCCCTCCTTGGATCAATGGATAACGAATGTTGAATAGCTCACAAATAGGAAACATATCTTTCCTCCGTTCTCGACTCCCACCGCATGATATACTGACAGGGAATGAATAGTAGTTCATCTTATCCTAGAAATGAGGTCGTTCTGTTATGAAGATTCCGTATCAATCGATTCATCCGAACGTAGCATCCGATGTATTCATCGCTCCTGGCGCTTATCTGATTGGAGACGTCACGATCGGTTCCGAGTCTACCATCTGGTTCAACGCTGTATTACGCGGTGACGAAGGACCGATTACAATCGGCAAACGCTGCAGTATCCAAGACAACGCAACGATTCATCTGTACGAAGGCGCACCTGTCGTCATCGAGGATGAAGTGACGGTCGGACATAACGCGGTTTTACACGGCTGTAAAATCGGACGTCGTTCGATCGTCGGAATGGGCGCGACCGTTCTTGATCATGCAGACATCGGTGAGGAATGCATCATCGGGGCGAACACGTTGATTCCATCAGGAAAAGTCTTCCCACCCCGTTCGCTGATCATCGGCTCACCGGGTAAAGTCGTGCGTGAACTGACGGAATCGGACCTCGCGATGATTCAGGAGTCGATTGATTCCTATGTCGATAAAGGTTACGCTTTCCGAAACATTCTCGCAGGATCAGCTGAACAGAACACATCTGAATGACACGAATGCGGGGCGGATCGCGTGATCTGTCCCGCTTTTTTATATATCATCGTTCCGCAAACAGCGGGTGTTCTGTTGCATCATACGAAGCGCTACGTTGTGACACATCGTGTGTCTCTTCAAAGATTGATTCAAAGAACCGGCTCGCTGGTTGCGCAAGCAGACGGTAATATTGCTCGAACAACAGTGCCGCATGGTGTCCGCTCCAAGCATCCGGTAATAGTTCTTGCGGGAGTCCCGGATCCGTGAAGAGGAATTTTCGGTACTCATGTACGAGCATCGTCCGTTCGACGAAACACTGCTCATCCGTCATTTCTCCTAGTTGGAGCTGACTCTGATGGACGATGTATTGCCGGCTATAATCCGTGATGAACGTTTCGTAACGTTCCTGCAATTCCTCTAGTGGAAAAGCGCGCTCAACAAGGGATTGGTCTTGCTTCGGACCGTGGTATTCACCGACGAAGAAATCGACATACTCTTCGATTTCGTACGCTTCAATCAATCGTTCCGCCTCTTTTTCAAGCGGATTCGGTGAAATCCAAACCCCGTTCGATAAGTTGCCAAACCCACTCCACGTCAGTTCTTTGCGGAGCTCATCGCGAATTTGGCGTTTATCCTCCGGAATCGTGTACATCAGCGTCCGCCACTTCCCGTCCCAGTCGTGCGGTGTTGATCTGTAGATCCGGCGCGCTGCTTCTTCCATCCGTTCCACCCCACGTGGTGTCAATGAATAGAAGCTTTTATTTCCTTGTTTCTCGGAGACGAGCCAGCCTTGTTTAACCATTCGGGACACAGCAACCCGAACGGCCTGTTCGTTATGTCCGAACTCTTTGACGAGTCGAATTAAACTCCCGACCCAGATTTGATTGCCGTAATGGCGAATGTAATCGCCGTAAATCGTAAAGATCATCGATTGGGTGTTCGCACTCATGGTATTCACTCTCTCTTCAGTCGTTCATAGTGTGTATCGTTAGTATACGGGTTATTTCAAACGTCGACCATCCTCATCTTCCTTCAAAGCGTGGTGGTCGTTTTTCAGCGAAGGCTTGTAGCGCTTCCTGACGATC
>NZ_DJUM01000031.1:6164-55362 GCF_002440475.1 Exiguobacterium sp. UBA6282
TTCTGTAACATCTGACCGGCAAACTCAAGACAGGTCGTCATCAACGCTTCCCGGGCGACGACGGCTGTCGCGAGTCCGTAACGTTCTGCTGTCATCGCATCGATTTTTTTCGCCGTGAAGATCAGTTCCTTTGCTCGTGTCTCCCCGATCAACCGTGGTAAGCGTTGTGTTCCGCCAGCCCCGGGAATGATCCCGAAGCTAGTCTCTGTCAACCCGACGAGTGCATCCTCGACGAGAAAGCGGAAATCACAGGCGAGAATCCATTCAAATCCACCACCGAGCGCGTGACCATTGACGGCAGCGATTGTCGGTTGTGGTAATTGTGCGATCGAGGTGAAGACGTTGCGAATCGCAAGGACATTACGTCGGACTTCTTCCTCATTTAAATGTACGCGTTCCTTTAAATCGGCGCCGGCGCTAAATGCTTTACCGGTTCCGGTAAACAGGACGACCCGCGCTTCCGAGTCGACCGACAACGCATCGACTTGTTCCTGTAAGGCGACAAGTGTCGGATAATCGAGACAGTTCAACCGTTCTGGGCGATCGATCCGGACGATCGCGATATAGCCTTCTCGTTCCAAATGAATCATACGAGTCCCTCCCGATCGACGACGAGTGCGATACCCTGTCCGACTCCGACACACATCGTGGCAAGACCATACGTCCGGTTCGTCCGGCGCATCTCATGCAATAACGTCGTCAAAATCCGCGCTCCACTTGCGCCGAGCGGATGACCGAAGGCAATCGCTCCGCCGTTGACGTTGACTTTTTCGCTCGGTAGACCGAGTGCTTCAATACAAGCAAGACTTTGAGCCGCAAACGCTTCGTTCAACTCAATCTGATCGAGCTGTTCGACCGTCAATCCTGCCCGTCGGAGGACTTTTTTCGTCGCGTCGATCGGTCCGATCCCCATGATGGCGGGTTCAACCCCTGCTGTCGCACTCGCTCGGTAATACCCAAGCGGTGTCAAGCCGAGTTCGTTTGCTTTTTCTTCACTCATCAATAACAGCGCCGACGCACCATCGTTGACGCCAGATGCATTTCCCGCCGTCACGGTACCGTTCGGGAATAAAGGACGAAGCGTCGCGAGTTTCTCACGTGTCGTCTCAGGACGAGGATGTTCATCGCGGTCGAAGACGCTGACGTTGCCTTTCCGATCCATTTGCGTAACCGCAACTAGTTCTTCCGTGAAGCGCTCTGCCTCGATGGCTCGTTTTGCGCGTTGCTGACTCTCAAACGCAAAGTCATCCTGTGCTTCGCGTGAGATGCCGTACTGACGGGCGACGTTCTCAGCTGTCTCCGGCATCGAATCCGTTCCGTATTGATCTGCTAAGCGATCATTGACGAACCGCCAGCCAATCGTCGTATCATACATCGTCTGATTGCCACGCGGGTTGGCTTGATTCGGCTTCGCGAGGACGAACGGTGCACGTGTCATGCTTTCCGTTCCTCCAGCGATATAGATGTCCCCTTCACCTAAGGCAATTCCGCGAGCGGCTGCGATGACAGCATCGAGTCCTGATCCACATAAGCGATTGATCGTCGTACCAGCGACTTCGACCGGTAGACCAGCCAGCAGTCCGGACATCCGGGCGACGTTCCGGTTATCTTCCCCCGCCTGATTCGCATTGCCGAAAATGACTTCCTCGATCGTCTTTGGATCGACTTGTGGATTGCGCTTCAGCAACGCTTCGATGACACGTGCCCCTAAATCATCCGGGCGAACTTGACGCAACGCGCCGTTATAGCGACCGATCGGTGTCCGAACGGCATCGATGATGGCAACACGTTTCATGACGTCACCTCACGATTCGTGTAGTCGTAAACCCCACGACCTGTTTTACGACCGAGTCGACCGGCTTTGACATACTGTTCAAGCAGTGGTGCCGGACGGTATTTTTCACCGAGTTTCTCATGGAGATACTTTAAGTTGTGGAGTCGAGTATCGAGTCCGACCAAGTCACCCAGTTCAAAGGGTCCCATCGGATAATTCAAGCCGAGTTTGATTGCTTTATCGATCTCTTCCGGTGTTCCAAGCCCTTCTTGCAACATATAAAACGCTTCGTTTCCGACGAGCGCACTGATCCGTGAAGTCACAAAACCGGGAAACTCACGGATGACGACCGTTTCCTTCTGCATTTGACGCGCCACTTGCTCTAAGGCAGCAACCGTCTCATCCGACGTCTCAAGACCACGAACGAGCTCGATCAGTGGCATCAAATGAACCGGATTGAAGAAATGCATCGCCATGACCCGGTCCGCCCGGTTCGTAAAAGAGGCAATTTCCGTCGGACTCATCGTCGACGTGTTCGTCGCAAAGTAACAGTCCGGACGTGCATTCGCTTCTAGCGTTTCAAAGACTTGCTGTTTGATGCTGAGTTGTTCCGGTACCGCCTCAATGACGAGATCCGCTTGTTGTGCAGCTGTTGCTAAATCCGTCGACAAACTTAATCGATCGAACAGTCCCTCGACTTCACTCGCGGACATTTTCCCCCGCGCGATGCCTTTCTCCGCGATGCGTTCGAGTTCTTGATAGGCACTTTCGACATACGCTTCTTTAATATCAACGAGTGTCACCTGAAATCCACGGTGTGCGGCAACGTACGCAATGCCACGTCCCATGACGCCGGATCCGACGACAACGATTTGTTCTACCATCTGATTTCCCCCTTATCCCCTGTGCTGTTAAAAAAGGCTGGACTTCCCGACGGAACTCCAGCCTTCCCTCTTGCTTATAGTCCGAACGGATTGAGTGGACGACTGCCGTAATACGACAAGATACTCTTCGTTTCTGTGTACAGATCAAGTGTTTCGATACAGAGTTCACGACCGAATCCTGATTGTTTATACCCACCAAACGGTGTACCTGGGAAAGCAGAAAACGGACAGTTGACCATGACGATACCGGCTTTGATTTGGTTGGCAACGCGCGTCGCTTTTGCACCGTCTTTTGTCCAAACCGCTGATCCGAGTCCAAACGATGTGTCGTTCGCTAAACGAATCGCTTCTTTTTCATCTTTGAACGGCATGACGACGACGACCGGTCCGAAGATTTCTTCATTGACCGCTTTCATCTCGTGCGTGACGTCCGTGATGATCGTTGGTGCGTACCAGAAGCCTTTTTCGTATCCTTCTGGTGCTGTCGCATGACCACCTGTGACGATTGTCGCTCCGTCTGCTTTCGCTGACTGGACGTATCCATCGATGACATCGACTTGTTGTTGGTCGATGATCGCTCCGACGTGTGTCCCTTTATCAAATGGATTGCCGAGAACGAGTTGTTTTGTCTTCGCGACGAATTGCTCCATGAACGCGTCGTAAATCTCTTCGTGAACATACAAACGCGAGCGTGCTTCACACGATTGACCGCTGTTATAGAAGATTCCGAACAACGAACCATCAACGGCTGCTGTCACGTCTGCATCTTCAAAAACGATGTTCGGTGATTTTCCACCGAGTTCGAGTGTGACTCGTTTTAACGTCTCGGACGCACGTCCCATGATGTCTTTACCGACTGGCGTCGAGCCCGTGAAGGCGACTTTATCGACGTGAGGATGCTCGACGAGATGGTTACCGATCTCGCGTCCAGATCCCGGAATGACGTTGACGACACCCGCTGGTACACCAGCTTCTAGACAAATCTCACCAAGAATGATCGCTGTCAACGGAGTCAACGTCGCTGGTTTGACGACGACCGAACAACCGACTGCGATTGCTGGTGCGACTTTCCAAGCTGCCATCATCAACGGATAGTTCCACGGGATGATTTGCGCACAAACACCGACCGCTTCTTTTTCTGTGTAGTTATGGAATTGTCCCGGCACATTATTGACGACACCGCGGTGACCGACGATCGCACCTGCGTAGAACTCAAAGTCTTCAATCGCTTGCGTGACTTGTCCTTGCGCCGCTGCTAGTGATTTCCCTGTATCGAGAATCTCAAGTTCGACGATTTCGTTGAAGCGGGAACGCATGATGCTCGCAATCTTATTTAAGATTTGCGCGCGGCGTCCGACTGGCCACATCTTCCACTTCCCGTGATCAAACGCATCCCGTGCGGCTTGAACGGCACGATCAGCGTCTTCCTTCGACGCTTTTGCAACTTCTGCAATCACTTCACCTGTTGCCGGATTATATGTTTTAAATGTCTCGCCTGTTGCACCTTCGACTTGTTCGCCGTTAATGAGCAAATGATAGACGGACCGTTTCATTTCAAGTGTTTTTTCATGTACTGTCGACATTGTATTCACTCCTGTTCCTGTTGATTGAAAATCGGTGGGCGTTTTTCGAGAAAAGCTTGCATACCTTCTGTTTGATCGGCTGTTGCGAACAACAGATAGAAGTTCCGGCGTTCGTGCTCCATGCCATCTTGTAACGACAAATCGACGGCTTTGTTTGCTGCGTCCTTGATCAGTCGTAACGCCATGCTCGGCTGGTTCGATAACCGCTCTGCCATCGCAAGCACCGTCGCTTCAACGTCCATCGTCACTCGATTGATGATGCCAAGTCGTTCTGCTTCGTCTGCCTGCATCCGGTCACCCGTGAAGAGCCATTCGAGAGCCCGCGTCCGACCGATGCATTTCGTCAAACGTTGCGTCCCGCCTGCTCCCGGCATGACGCCGAGTCCGACTTCTGGAAAACCGAACTGTGTCGCAGGATCGGCGTAGATTAAATCACAAGCAAGTGCGAGTTCGAAACCGCCGCCAAGGACGAAACCATGGACACCTGCAATGATCGGCTTTTTGATTCGGCTGACCCGGTCCCAGTCCGCGAATGGATCGAGGAGTTCCATCGAGATCGGTGTCGCTTCGAGCATCTCCTCGATATCAGCACCTGCTGAAAACGACTTTCCGTTTCCCGTCAAGACGATGACCGTCACCCGATCGTCACGATCAAATATCTCCATCGCCTCGACGATTTCGCGGACCATCGTCCGGTTCAGCGCATTGTATCGTGCCGTCCGGTCGAGCCGAATTCGACCGATTCGACCAACCGTTTCTGTCTTAACGTACTGTTGTGTCGGCATGGACATCTTCACCAATCATCAATGTGACGAGATCCCCCGCAAAGCTCATCAAGTCTTTCCCGGACGCTTTTCCTTCGAGCGAACGCATGCCTGCTTGCATCGCTTCCTGACTTTCATAGACCATCTCGCACATCAAGTAGTACTTTCCGTCTCCGCCCATTGGTGAGCCGACGATTTTCGTGACATTCATTTCTTGCAGTCCTGGAATTTTTGCTGTTAGCGGACCATGGACCTCAAAGTAATGCTGATCGAATGCTTCCTTGTTTTCCGGATGTTTGTACAGTGCGATTAATTTTGCCATATTGATTACCTTCCTTCACATGAGAGTAGAGACGGGTTTCATCGCCTCGAATGGATTTTTACACGATTTACAGTAGAGAATACTTCGACATGCTGTCGGTCCGAATAAGTTTTCCATCGTCACATACGTTGATCCACAATACGGACAGTCAATCTCCCACTTTCCTTGTTCGAATCGAGGGGGTGCGATGCCGAATTCCTTCAATCCTTGCATCCCTTGTTCTGTGATCCGGTCTGACGTCCACGGTGGATCAAACCGGAACTGGACATCGACCTGTTCGACGTTCGGAATCACCTGCAAGGCAGCTTCGGTATTTTTTTTAATGATTTCAAGCGCCGGACAACCGAGAAACGTCGGGAGAAGCGTGACGTGCACCGTGTAGCCATGCGCCGTCGCTTCCGCGTCCATCGTCTCGACCATGCCAAGATCTAAAATGCTGACGCTATCGATTTCTGGATCCTTCACCCCGTTCAGGGCTTCACGGATCGCATGCTGAAGCGTTGTCGTCATGCTTCCCTCTCCTTTCACCACGTCGCCGTTTGATCAATCAGATAGACTTCTCCGAGTGTCGCGAGTGCGTCATTCAAGTCTTCCGTGTGATCGCCGTCCCGTCCATTGCGTGTCATCTGCATTTCTGGAAGGGTCACGTTTAATTCGACGAGTAACGGCGTGATCGTCTGATACCAACGATCAAGTAAAATCCCTTGCCCTTCGATCAATCGCATCTCTTCGATCAGTTGACCGTGTTCACCATAATCGAACATGTCGCCGAAGTCGTAGAGGACTTTTTCTAGGGCTGCATCCATCTTCTGCCGCGCTGTCTCCGTCGATTGATAAAGTTGGGTGAACCACGTTTGCCAGTGCAGCAAATGATAGTACAACTCCATATTGATCTTGACGGCAGCAGCAGCAAGGGGCTCGTAACTGCTCGATTTCAACGCATCAATCCGGATCTTTTTCGCGACCGTATAGCAATAGTTCCGGACGACAGCGAATGCCCAGTCATATTCGGGTTTTTCCATATAGTAGCCGGGTCCATTGACACGTTCGACAAGAATCGAGTTCTTCCGTTCATGTGCCAAGCGGACGTGGGCTAACGCATCGGCATTCCCTTCACCAAGTTCCTCAAGGAGTTGGTAATACATCGCCGCGTGCCCCATCGAATCTTGCGCGATTGAGGATGAAGCGACGTCCTCTTCGATATGCGGTGCAAGCCCGAGCCATTCCGAACCACGATACGCATAGAGGAAGTCATCATCTGCGAGTTGATACAGTAAGGAGGCGAGTGCCGTCCGTTCTTGTTCCGTCATTTGGAATCGCCTCCTTGCCACGACATGATCTCTTTTTCATCGAGCATCTGTTGCTCGTAATGCCGCCATTTTTTCTTCAAGTAGCCATATCCTTTAGTCGTCCGGTAGTCCTTATTATCAAGGCGTTGGAGCATCTGCTTTTCATCGGGTGACAAACCACGGATATCTTCACGTTTGACGACCCAGATATCGACGACTGGTTCCCGGCGCATGAAGTTTTCTTGTGCCATCAGTAACGCCATCTCTTTATTTGGAGCAAGTAAACTGAATTGATGCGTGAACGCCGCGTTCGGCGTCCGTTTGCTAAAGACTTCGAATTCGTGATAGAACGTCTCGTTCATCGTACCTTCCCCTCTCATGCCTTCGTTTCAGCGAGTGCATCCCGTACCCAAGCATTATTCTCATAAGATGTCCGGCGCAGATCTAGTCGCTCTTTCGAACGCGGTCCTCCACCTTGGATGATCGTCTTGAATTTCGTCCAGTCCGGCTGTGCGTATTCCCATTGCCCTGTCTCTTCATCAAAACGTAACGTCGGGTCTGGAATGACGAGTCCGAGCGAACGAATCCGCGGCACGTACTTTGTAAAGAAGTTTTGCCGGAGCTCTTCATTCGTTTTCGTCCGAATCTTATAAGCGATCGTCACGTCCTGTTTCGATGTCCCGGTCGTCTCTTTCGAGGCTGGTCCAAAGAACATCAACAAGGATTCCCACCACTCATCCAGTGATTCTTGAATCATTGCCCGCTGTTCCGGTGTTCCTTCTGCGAGTGCCATGATGATTGACTCCCCATGTTGTGCGTGGAAGACTTCCTCTGCACAGATCCGTTGCAAGGCACGCGCGTACGGTCCGTACGAAGCGCCGAGCATGTTCGTCTGCGTGATAATTGCCGCCCCATCGACAAGCCAACCAATCATTCCGGCATCGGCCCATGACCGTGTCGGCATGTGGAAGACGTTGTGAAATTTCAATCGTCCCGTAAATAAATCATCCATCAAATCCCCACGTGTCTTGCCATACGGCTTCATCAAATCCTCAACGACACGAAGCAACAATTGCCCGTGCCCCATTTCATCCTGGACCTTCGCCATGATGCCAAGTTTTCGTCGAAGCGATGGTGCTTTTGGAACCCATTCTTTTTCCGGAAGTGCACCCATGATTTCACTGATACCGTGCATCGAAATCAGTTTAATCAGTGTGTCTCGGTAAAAAGCAGGCATCCAGTCATCGGCTTCGATCTTTTCACCTTGCTCGATTCGTTCCTTGAAGCGTGCTAATTTTTCGTCTTCCGTCAGTTGGACGGGTTCGAACAGTTGTGTTGCATCATACATGCTAGTTCCTCCTTTGAATCAGACGAGTGATGTCGAGCGTCGATCAACGACCCGGACGGCTTTACCTTCCGATCGTGGTAACCCTTGATGCGGGTGACAGACGAGATCAATGGAAATGAGACATTCCGACTTGATGGCGTCACATATCGAACGCATTTGTCGTTCTGAGATATTTTCGAATTCGATATGTAGCTCAACGGCATCGAGTCCGGCTTTACGTACGAGATGGATTTGATAATGTGGCGTCACGTCCGGTTGTTGGAGCAAGACCCGCTCGATTTCTGACGGAAAGACGTTGACCCCTCGGATAATCAGCATGTCGTCCGTCCGCCCTTTGACACGTGACATTCGTGTCGTCGTCCGACCACAAGCACACACTTTACGCGTGATCGAAGCTAAGTCGCCTGTCCGGTATCGAATGATTGGAAGCGCTTTCTTTTTCAAGCTTGTAAAAACGAGTTCCCCGACCATGCCATCTGGTAACGGTTCCCCCGTAACGGGATCGACGACTTCCGTAATGAATAAGTCATCCATGATATGCAGACCTGCTTGCTCTTGACACTCCATTGCGACACCCGGTCCCATGATTTCGCTGAGTCCGTAAATATCGAGTGCCTGCAGATCAAAGGTCTGTTCGAGTGTCTGCCGCATCTCCTCAGACCAGGGCTCGGCCCCAAAGATGCCATAACGCATACTTGTTTTCCGTGGATCGATACCACGTTCAATCATGCGTTCTGCCAAGCGTAAAATATACGAAGGCGTACCGCAGATTCCGTCCGGTCGGAAATCCTCGATCAATGTGATTTGGCGATCCGTGTTGCCACCGGAAATCGGTAAGATCGTCATGCCTAGTTTTTCTGCTCCTGCATGAAGCCCGAGACCACCTGTGAACAATCCGTAACCATACGCATTGTGCAGCAAATCAGCTGGTGATCCACCGGCTAAGACTAAACTGCGTGCCACGGCACCGGCCCAGTCATCTAAATCTTCTTGCGTATATCCGACGACGGTCGGTTTACCGCTCGTTCCAGACGAGGCATGAATCCGGGTGACCTCTTCTCGTACGACGGCAAATAGTCCGAACGGATAATGATCGCGTAAATCTTGTTTACGTGTGAAGGGAAACTTTCGTAGATCCTCGATCGTTTGAAAATCGTTCGCCGTCATCTGTAAGGTCTGCAGACGTTCTTGATAGAACGGGACGCGCGTGATGTGTTCCATCGTTTGGCGCAATCGCTCCATCTGCAACTGCTCCCGCGTTTCAGCATCCATCGTTTCGTGATGTTGATCGTACATATCTGCACCTCCTCATCATGTATACAATAATAAAACGGTCGTTTGTTTTTAGTTATATGTTTAACGTACGATACGTTCACAATGTTGTCAATCTTGTTTTGTTAAATGCTCCCAAACGATTCTTACTTTATCACTTCAACGCACTTATCGATAAATTAATCAACATTAAACAAGAGATTTCATGATAGACAGTCTTTTTTTGGAAAATATTTTTGAAATGATTTGCTCATTTTGTAACGGGTTGATAAAATATCGTGTGACAAGTGTTATACTATTTTTGGTAAGACCACTTGGTTGAATAAAGATGCGGTGTTGTGAAAGGGGATCACGATGAAACTAGGGTTAGCTGTCGGGGATACAGCAGAGATTCAAGCGGTCGTCTCGGAAGATATGTTTGCACGATTCGAAGGTCAGCTCGTTCATCCAGCATACTCCACCGTTTCGATGGTTTATCACATGGAATGGGCAGCACGTCAACTGATCTTGCCTTACCTAGAAGCTGGTGAAGAAGGTGTTGGGGGTGCAGTTTCACTGAAGCATCTTGGTATGGCAGCGGAAGGAGCACGATTGATCATAACCGCGACAGTAACGTCGATGACCTCACGTCGCGTTGACGCGAGCATTGAAGTCCGAGACGGACAAACGATCATCGGTACAGGGGAAGTCACACAATTCATTTTAGAAAAAAGCCGGATTCAAGAAAAATTACAAAATAATGTCCCGACAAAATGAAAGCGCTTACTTATATTTGATAGAGGAGGACTCTACTATGAACATGTTAAACCCATCTACGAATCCAACGCTCTCGATCATGGAAAAAATCGCTGGTCACGAACAAGTCGTCTTTTGCAACGACCCTGTCTCGGGGTTACAAGCCATCATCGCCATTCATGATACGACGCTCGGTCCTGCTCTCGGTGGATGCCGCATGGCGCCTTATGCTTCTGTTGATGAAGCACTTGACGATGTGCTGCGTTTGTCGCGCGGTATGACGTATAAATGCGCTGCCGCTGATGTTGATTTTGGTGGTGGTAAAGCCGTCATCATCGGTAATCCAGCGACGGATAAATCACCAGAGCTTTTCCGTGCCTTCGGTCGCTTCGTCGATTCGCTCGGTGGTCGGTTCTACACGGGAACGGACATGGGCACGACGATGGATGATTTCGTTCATGCTAGCCGAGAAACATCACGGATCGTCGGCATTCCGGAAGCATTTGGTGGTAGTGGTGATTCATCGATTCCAACGGCTGAAGGTGTCGTCTATGGATTGCGGGCGACGATCGAGACGTTATTCGGTTCAGATGAATTAAGTCGGGCAACCTACGCGATCCAAGGACTCGGAAAAGTCGGCTTTAAGGTCGCCGAACAACTGTTACTCGCCGGGGCGACGATTTATGTCTCTGACGTCAATGAAGCGGCACTAGCAGCAATCGTAACCCAAGCTGAAATGGCGCCTGGCACGGTTCGCGTCGTCTCGCCTCATGAAATTCATCTGACGGATGCTGATATTTTTGTCCCGTGTGCATACGGTGGTGTCATTCACGCTCAAAACATCGCGCTCTTACCGTGCAAAGCCATCTGTGGTTCGGCGAACAACCAACTCGCGGAAGAACAACTTGCTCACGTCTTGATGGATCGTGGCATCTTATATGCCCCAGACTATATCGTCAATGGTGGTGGGCTGATCCAAGTGGCAGACGAACTGTATGGAGCAAATCACGAACGGGTTCTCCTAAAAACGCGTCACATCTATGACGCAGTTCTCGAAGTCTTCAAAGAGTCGCAAGCAGAGAACATCACGACGGTCGAAGCGGCGAACCGGATGTGTGAAAAACGGATGCAGATTCGGGCGAAACACAACAACATCTTCACGAACACGACAAAACCAAAATGGGATATCCGTAACCACTGAAGGAGGGACTGACATGGAGCAACATTTTCCGATTCAACGCATTATCGATGAAGAAGGTCGTATCATCGACGCCTCAAAAGAACACGATCTGACAAAAGAGCTTACCCTCACCCTATATGAACAGATGCACCGGATCCGGACGTTCGACCGGAAGGCGATCAACTTACAACGCCAAGGGCGCCTCGGCACTTATGCACCGTTCGAAGGACAAGAGGCAGCGCAAGTCGGTAGTGCACTCGCGTTGTCCGATCAAGACTGGTTGTTCCCGACGTATCGGGATCACGGCGCAACGTTGACGTTCGGTGCCGACATGGTGCGGACACTCCTCTACTGGAACGGTCGTGTTGAAGGTTGCGTCCCGTCTGAGAAACACATCTTTCCTCCTGCTGTGCCGATTGCAACGCAAATTCCGCATGCCGTCGGTGCCGCATGGGCGGAAAAACGAAAAGGCACGACGAACGTCGCGGTCGCCTACTTTGGTGACGGAGCGACGTCTGAAGGGGATTTCCATGAAGGAATGAACTTTGCAAGCGTCTTCCAAGCACCAGTCATCCTGTTTAACCAAAACAATCAGTTCGCGATCTCTGTTCCGATCGAAAAACAGATGCATTCTGAGACGATCGCGCAAAAAGCGATTGCCTACGGGATGCCAAGTGTTCGGATTGATGGAAACGATGCTTTTGCCGTCTATTTTACGATGCAAGCAGCTGTTGAACGTGCCCGTTCTGGTGGTGGACCAACATTGATCGAAGCCGTCACGTGGCGGTTTGGTGCCCATACGACAGCAGATGATCCAACAAAATACCGGGATCAAGCACGCTCGCGCGACCGAGTTGATCCGCTCGATCGACTCGAACACTTCTTAAAACACCAAGGCTATTTTGACGAAACATGGATGCAACAGCTGCAGGAACGGCATCAAACAGAAGTCGAAGCGGCAGTAGTTGCGATGGAGCAATTCAAGGCGCCAGACATCAATGACTTGTTCGATCATACGTACGCAACTTTACCGGTTGATGTCCAGCAACAAAAAGAAGCGTATTTGCTAGCAAGGGGGAAATGAGATGGCAACACCAATCAATCGTCAAACAGAAATGACACTCGTTCAAGCTGTCACGGATGCCCTGCGGACAAAATTGTCGGAGGATGAGACGACACTCGTTCTTGGAGAAGATGTCGGAAAAAACGGTGGCGTCTTCCGAGCGACGGACGGCTTACAAGAAGAGTTCGGTGAAGACCGGATCGTTGATACACCGCTCAGTGAAGCCGGCATCGTCGGTACATCGATCGGTCTTGCCATCAATGGCTTTAAACCGATCGTAGAGATTCAATTTCTCGGCTTCATCTACCCTGCCTATGAACAAATCATGACCCATGTCTCTCGTATCCGGATGCGAACGATGGGACGCTATAGTGTGCCGATGGTCATTCGTGCGCCTTATGGTGCCGGCATCCGGGCACCGGAAATCCATTCCGATAGTACGGAGGCGCTCTTTACATCAATGCCCGGTCTCAAGGTCGTCTGTCCGGCGACACCGTACGACGCAAAAGGGTTATTGATTGCTGCGATTGAAGATCCAGATCCCGTGTTGTTCCTCGAGTCGATGCGTAGTTACCGTTCATTCAAGGAAGTCGTACCGAGCGAGTCCTATACCGTCGAGATCGGAAAAGCGCGCTGCGTCAATGAAGGGACGGACGTGACGTTGATCGCTTGGGGGGCAATGGTCCAAGTGGCTCACAAGGCAGCGATGGCTGCACAGGAACGCGGTATTTCTTGCGAAGTCCTCGACTTACGGACGCTCTATCCGCTTGACCGGGACACAATCGCTGCTTCCGTTCAAAAGACCGGTCGTGCCGTCATCGTGCATGAAGCCGCAGCGATGGGTGGTCTCGGGAATGATCTCGTCACGTTGATCAACGATACGGCGTTTCTTTATTTACGGGCACCAATTGCCCGTGTGACAGGTTTTGATGTTCCGGTTCCACTGTTCGCCCTCGAAGACCATTACATTCCGACGCCGGAACGAGTCCTTGCGACGATTCAGCGTACGGTCGAGTTTTAAGGAGCTGAGTCCCATGATCGAAGTCAAGTTACATGATGTCGGGGAAGGTATGACGGAAGGTGAAATCGCGCATTATCTCGTTCAAGTCGGAGACCACGTCACGACCGATCAACCGGTCGTTGAGGTTGCGACCGATAAGATGGTCGCTGAACTACCGGCTCCTGTCTCCGGAATCGTCAAGAAAATCATCATTCCGGTCGGTCAGACGGTGCAAGTCGGTACGACGTTGTTGCACATCGAAGCAAGTAACGCTTCTGAAGTGCCGGTCGCGGTAAAACCTGAAGTGTCGCGCGTATCTGAACCAGCGCCTGTCGCTGTCGCGGCCCCACCTGCTCAAGCATCTCCATCAAAACGTGTCCTAGCGACACCGTATACGCGAAAACTTGCTCGTGACCACGGGATTGATATCGAAGCTGTGACGGCTTCGGATCCATCAGGTCGAGTTTCAGAGGACGATGTGCTTCGCTTCGTCCAGGCTACTACTGCTCCACAAGAGACAGCTACACCGATTATTGAAGAGGTCACATACCAAGAAACATCACCGGAAACGATTCCGTTCCGCGGCATTCGTAAGCAAATCGCGAAAAAGATGACTCAGTCGCTGTACACGATTCCGCACGTCACCCACTTTGAGGAAGTTGACATGACGCGCTTGCTCGCACTACGCGCAGAATGGAAAACCGCTGGACGAAATATCAACATCAATGCTTTCTTCATCAAAGCCTTGATCGTTGCCTTAAAAGACTATCCCGTCTTCCATGCCAAACTCGATGAAGCGAATGAATGTATTCGATTAGAGCAGGATTTCCACTTTGGCATGGCAACCGAGACACCAGACGGGTTAATGGTGCCAGTCATCCGTCATGCCGATCGGCTCTCACTGACGGAATTGCATGATCAACTGATCTCGTTGCAACAACGTGCTCAAAACGGTGCCTTACGTGCAGCGGACTTAAAGCCAAGTACCTTTACGATGAGCAATGTTGGTCCACTGGGCAGTACGGGGGCTACACCAATCATCAACTATCCAGAAACGGCATTGATTGCCTTCCACAAGACGAAAAAACGAGCCTGTGTCGATGAAGACGATCAAATCGTCGTCCGCTCGATGATGAATTTGTCGATGTCGTTCGATCATCGCGTCGCAGACGGAGCAACGGCCGTTGCCTTTACAAATCGATTCGTTTCACTGATTGAACATCCGACTACCCTACTTTTGGAGTTGATCTAACATGGTTGTTGGCGAACTTACACAAGAACGGGATCTCCTGATTATCGGTGGGGGTCCCGCAGGTTACACGGCAGCGATCCGTGCTGCGCAAGGCGGTCGTAAGGTGACACTGATTGAACAAGCTGAACTCGGTGGACTTTGTTTGAACCGAGGCTGTATCCCGTCCAAGGTTTATGCGCATGCGGCAGAAGAAATGTTACGCTTGCCTCATCTTGAAGACCTTGGATTCACTCCCCCTACTGTCCATGACTTCAGTAAACTGAATGCTTACCGCAATCGTGTCGTGCAGCAATTACGTCAAGGTGTCGTCGCCCTCTGTCAGGCGAACCAGATTGAGCATATCTCTGGTGCAGCCTCCTTCCTGTCAGAGGACCGGATCGGTGTTGAGTCGGGACATCAGTTCGATACGTACCGGTTTCAAGACGTTATCATTGCGACCGGTAGTCATAGCATCCAGCACGAGGAATCGTGCCGACTGAATGCCGAACAGCTTTATCAACTCGAGCAACTACCAACCAGCTTATTGATCATTGGATCTGACACGTTAGCACTCGAAGATGCAGCCTGTTTCCATGCACTTGGGACAGAGGTGACGTTGTTCGCGGATCGATTGTCACTCGAACCAAGCGTTGAAAAGGAACTGAAGCGGACATTCAAAAAACAAAAAATCCGTCTCGTGTCGGATGTCGTGACACGTATCGAGGCTTCATCGGACGCGACCGTCACGGTCATGAAAAACGGAGAAGAAGTCGCCTATCAGGGTGCCTATTTGTTCCAGTCCCTTTCCCGGATCCCGAACAGTTTGACACTCGGTCTCGAACGGATTGGTGTGACGCTTGCAGAAGACGGAACGATCCCCGTCGACGCATACGGACAAACGAATCAACCGCATATTTACGCGATCGGTGATGTCACACCGGGTCCACAGTTCGCCACTCGTGCGATTCACGAAGCGAAGCGGACAGCAGCTCACTTGTCCGGTCAAGACGTCGATCCGACGACACCGTATTATCCTACCGTTCTGCGAACGTTTCCTCCGATTGCTTCGGTCGGGATGACGGAACAGGAAGCCCGTGAAGCCGGACATACTGTTCAGAGTGGACAGTTCCCACTAAATGCAAACGGAACGACGACGATTGAAGGTGGCAGTGGGTTCGTCAAGGTCATCGCTGACGAACAGACATCACTGATCCTTGGTATTCATATGATAGGAGACGATGCTCATCGTCTCGTCGGTCAATTCACCCAAGCACTGGAACTGACAGCGAAACGAGAAGATCTCCTCTTCCCTGTCATGGCACATCCGAGTAGGGTCGAAGCCTTGACGGAATCGATGGAATCCTTATTCGGTCAATCGATCCACCTTCCACCGCGGGAACAGGTCGGTTCGCGCGCGTAATCAAAAGAGGTGCCTCTGCGCAAAAAGCACCTCTTTGGGATGCGTCACTTCATTTCGTGTAGAAAGGAAAATATGGTCATGGAACTGTACTTCACTCGCATGCAATGGAACACCCATACGTTTCCGGTCGCCGCTACAGCGGATGGTCTCTGTTATGTCGGTGCTTGGGATGAACCGGAGGATTTATTCGATGACTGGTCGCGGAAACACTTGCCTCGGGCGGAACGAATTGCTTCTGATACCGCGCTTGCTCCATATACGGAGCAACTGCTGGCCTACTTGAATCAGCAGTCGACGACACTCTCCTTTCCGATCGCACCAGTCGGTACTCCGTTTCAACTTGAAGTCTGGCATGCTCTACGTGCGGTACCGTACGGTCAAACCGCCACCTACTCCGATATCGCGGAACGTCTTTTCCGACCGAACGCGACTCGCGCGATTGGCACGGCAATCGGCAAAAATCGATTACTGCTTGCGATCCCGTGTCACCGGATTATCGGCAAAAAAGGCGATTTGCTCGGCTATCATGGCGGACTGAATATGAAGCGGACGCTACTCGCGCTCGAGCAACGTCTGTGAATTGAAACTTTTCCTTCCCTGTTCTACCACAAATAAGCCCCGCTTCCCTGTCCAATTGGACACGGGAAGCGGGGCTTATTTCAAGATACTACACTAAAATGATAAGCTGTTTTCCAGTGGTAGGTCTCACCAGGTGATAACAGGATTGAAGGAAAATCAGATTCATGGATTGCATTTGGATGCACTTGTGCTTCAAGACATAAACCGAGCGACGGTCGAGCAGGAACACCATGAACCGTATAATCGGTCAGTAGTTGCGTTCCGGTATAGAGCACGACCGCCGGCTGATTCGTTGTCACGTCGACGAAACGACCGGACACCGGATCTTCAAGTCGAAGTGTGTTATCCCGCAACACGAAGGGATGATCGTAGCCGTTTCCAACAGCGATCGTCTCGGGATGCTCAAGCGTAATCCCGTCACGAATCGACTGACCGTTCCGGAAATCGAATGGGGTTCCGGATACATCCCGTTGTTCGCCTGTCGGCAAGCCGTCTGGCTGGACCGGTAAGTAACAGTAGCTTGGTAACGTCAAGACATGATCTAACACATCTCGCTTCGCATTTCCAGATAGGTTGAAGTACGTATGATTCGTCAGATTGAGTGGTGTCGTCTGATCCGTCACCGCCGACATCTCAAGTGTCAATGTCGTATCTTTTAGTCGATAAAACACATCGAGTGTGACTGTTCCCGGATAACCTTCTTCTCCGTTTGGACTTTTTAAGCGCAAATGGAATAATGTATCCGTCGCTTCGATGACATCAAACCACGCTTGATCAAATCCGTGAATTCCACCATGCAGATGATTCGCCCCGTCGTTTGCGACGAGCGGATAGACTTTTCCCTCTACTTCGAAACGTGCCTGTCCGATTCGACCAGCGACGCGTCCGACGATTGCCCCGAAGTACGGCGAGTGTTGTTGATAGTCTTTCACCGTCTCTAGACCTAAGACGACGCTTTCCAAATGACCATCCCGATCAATCGTCCGGATGTCCTGGATAATGCCGCCATAGTTCCAGAGTGTCACTTCGATGCCTTCCTGACGTAATGTATGTCGAATCAACTCTTTCTCAAGTAGTCGTGTCATCGTTGTTCCTCCACTGGTTGGCGCGTCACGAGTTGAACGAATCGTCCGAACGCCGCCTGACCTTCCTCTGTCTGTTTAAAGACACCACAGTCCTCAAGACCACGTACGAATTTTGCAGCAACTGCTTGCTCGACGTATGTCGTGACATGTTGTCCGACATACGCTTGTTTTAGTTCCTGTGCCCAGTCAGCATGAGCGACAGCTACTTCGTCGACTTCACCTGTGATGAACTGTTCGACCTGTTGCAACTCTTGAAGCAGGCGTGCCGGTAAGACTGCCAGTCCCATCACTTCGATCAAACCGATATTTTCTCGCTTGATGTGGTGAATATCGGCATGCGTATGGAAAATACCGTCCGGATGTTCTGCTGACGTCCGGTTGTTCCGTAAGACGAGATCGAGCTCGAATTGTCCATCACGTTGACGGGCGATCGGCGTCACTGTATTGTGTCGCGTCTCACCAGTATGTGAACGAATCTCTTGACTCTCATCCGTGTACGTCAACCATGTCTCATAGACGGTCGTCGCAGCATTGAGTAATGCCGACGCATCTTTACTCTTCAGACGCAACACACTCAGTGGCCAGTGTAATGTCTCCCCAGTGACTGTCGGCTGATCCGGGAACGTAAAGGATGTTAAAGTTTTTGCTCGGTCCATCGCAAACGTATAGCGTCCGCCCTGATAATGATCATGCGTCAGGATCGATCCACCAACAATCGGCAGGTCAGCGTTCGAACCAGCGAAGTAATGTGGAAACTGCTCAACGAAGGCAATCAGACGTGCAAAGGCATCTCGATTGATGACCATGTCACGATGTTCCTGCGACAGGATGATGCTATGTTCATTGTAGTAGACGTATGGTGAGTATTGCAGTGCCCACGATTCTTCCATCAGTGTCAGCGGAACAACCCGGTGATTCGCACGGGCCGGATGATTCGCACGACCCGCGTAGCCGACATTTTCGACGCACAACAGACAGGTTGGATAGTTCGACGCCGTTGGTGCCTCCGTTCGAGCTGCTGCGATTTCACGCGGATCTTTTTCCGGCTTCGATAAGTTGATCGTGACATCGATCGTCCCGTAAGCCGTATCCGCTTGATAGCGTTTATTTTTAGCGATCCGCTTCGTTTGGATGTAGTTACTCGCTTGGCTCAGTTGATAGAAGTAATCTGTTGCCGCTACCGGTGATTCAGCGTACAGACGGCGGAATGCCGCCGTCACGTCAGATGGACGGGCAACGAAAATGTCCATCACATCTGCTGCGAACTGCTCTTTGTCTTCAAGACGCGCCGGCAACTGCCCACTTACGATCAACACTTCAATCATGTCGTCCAAAATATCGGGAATTGGGCGAGATGGTACGTCTGCCTGTTCTTCAAAATCGGCTTGACCGATTCGCGCTAGAATCCGGTTCCGGGCGTAGATCGCATCTTCCGGTTCAATCAAGCGTTTCTGGATCGCTTGCGCTACTAACTGTTGGATGAGTTCATTCATCGCCGTCACTCTCCTCATTCTGTCTCTCTTTAACGAACGCTCGTCCGGTATCCTTCTGGGTGATGTGCATGCCAATTCCAAGCATCACGGATGATCGTTTCGATGTCGGTACGTTGTGGTGTCCAGCCGAGAACTTCTTTTGCTTTGGCAGATCCGGCGATTAAGATACTCGGATCCCCTGCACGACGTTCAATGATCCGTTCTGGAATNNCCTTGGCTTGAACCGAGGTTAAAGACCGTACTCTCGTTTCCATCAGCCAAATAATCAAGTGCTCGCATATGGGCGTCGATCAAGTCCTCGACATGGATGTAATCACGAATACAGGTACCGTCAGGCGTTGGATAATCATCGCCATAGATCGAAATTTCTGACCGTTGTCGGTTGGCAACTTCGAGGACGAGCGGGATTAGATGGGTTTCCGGCGTATGATCTTCCCCGATTTCTCCTGTTACGCGCGCACCGGCAACGTTGAAGTAACGTAATGCGACATAACGTAAGCCATATGCTTGTTCAGACCATCGCATCATCTTCTCCATCATCAACTTCGTCTCACCATAGGCATTCGTCGGACGCGTTTCTGCTGTTTCGAGAATCGGCATCTTCTCCTGTTCACCGTATGTGGCTGCCGTCGAAGAAAAGACGATCTGTTTAATGTCATGGGCGATCATCGCTTCGAGCAACACTTGTGTCCCGTAAACGTTGTTATCAAAGTAGCGTAATGGTTCTGTCATCGACTCGCCAACGAGTGAAAAAGCAGCGAAATGGATGACCTGCTCAATCGTCTCTTCCGTAAAGACGCGATCGAGAAAAGCACGATCGCGTATGTCTCCTTCATATAGACGTGCCTGCGGATGAACCGCTTCACGGTGACCGGACTGCAGATGGTCGATGACGACGACATCCTTTCCGGCATCAATCAATTGATAGACAGCATGGGAGCCGATATAACCAGCTCCACCTACGACTAAAGTTGCCATTTAGATGACCTCCCGTTCGATTTCACGTGCTCCGTCACCGACCGTCGCTGTATAGAACGTCGCTGGGTAACCGATCCGTGCTTCATAGTGTTCGCCGACAGCTTGTTTGAACGCGTCGACTGCCTCGTCTTCAACGATCGCAATCGCACAGCCACCAAAACCAGCACCTGTCATCCGTGCGCCGAGCACGCCCGGTTGCTCCCAAGCGGCTTCGACGAGTGTATCGAGTTCAATCCCTGTCACTTCATAATCTTCCCGTAACGAGACGTGTGACGCATTCATCAACTGACCGAACGTCTTCAGTTCTCCCGCTTCAAGTGCCGCTAGTGCCTGAAGCGTTCGTTCATTTTCTGAAATCGCGTGTCGGGCGCGACGCATCAAACGTTCGTCTTCCCATGCGACTTTCGCAAATTCTGACGTCGTCCATTGTCCGAGCGCTTCTCGTGGCGTGAATTGATTGAGGTAAGCGAGTGCTGCCTCACATTCCGCTCGGCGTTCATTGTATTTCGAATCCGCCAGTTCACGGCGTTTGTTCGTATTCATGATGATGATCGTATATCCCGTCAAATCGAGTGGAGCATACGTATAGTCGAGCGTTTCACAATCGAGCAACAATCCCGCTCCCGCTTTCCCCATACCGATCGCAAATTGATCCATGATACCACTATTGACGCCGATATAACGGTTTTCGACCTGTTGACCAAACCGAACGAGATCAAGACGTGGAATGTCTAATCCATACAATCGATCGAGCAAGACTCCGATGACGAGTTCAAGTGAAGCGGATGACGAAAGACCGGCTCCGTTCGGGATGTCACCTTGAATCAAGATGTCGCATCCTGTATTGATCTGGTATCCTGCTTCCTGTAGGACTGAAATCATACCCTTCGCATAGTTCGCCCAACCGTGCGTCGCGTCATACGCCAGTTCTTCGAGTGCGACTTCGATGATGCCGTCCTGTTCAAAATTCAGCGAGTAGAAGCGGAAACGTTGATCGTCTCGTTTTCGCGCGATCGCGTGTGTACCGAACGTTAACGCGCACGGAAAGACGTGACCGCCATTGTAATCCGTATGCTCACCGATTAAATTGATCCGTCCTGGTGCAAAGAAGCGATGCGTCGACGGTGAGCCAAACCGCTGTTCAAATTGTGCTTCTAACGTCTGGTCTGTCATACGATCGTCTCCTTTGATTCGAGTAGTGAGAGCGCACGATGGACCGGCTGAATCCGCAGACAGCGGGCTTCATAATCCGTCGTGTATGAGAACGTCAAGCCTTGTTGCATCAAGTAGGCACCGCTTAACGTCCGGTCCTCGACTTGGTAGCGCATTGTTGGGTCGAGTCCTTTTAGCTTGAAGTGATACTGATGTATTCCGTATTGCCGAAGTGGCGCGATCGCGAGCAAGACTGTTTCTTCTTCCGATGTATACTGCATGACGCTTGGTGTCTGTTGTGTGAAGGATGAAAGACGGTACTGGATGCCGCGTTGGATTGTCGGACGAATCGCTTGATAGGTCTCGATCCAGCCTTTTGCTTCCGCTAACTCATCCGTCGACCACTCGCTTAAGTTACCACCGATCCCGAGCGTTCCTTGCATCGAGGAGACGAAGCGTGTCGCAAGTGGCACGTTGCGTCCATTTAACCAGTTCGGTCCGTCCGTTACCCAGCAGCTCATCATCTTCGCGTTATAAGCGTAAGAGAAGTCATGCTGAATTTGTAAGCGATCGAGTGGATCCGTGTTATCACTTGTCCAGACTTGCTCCGTCCGTGCGAGGATCCCGAGATCAATTCGTCCGCCACCACCGGCACAGGCTTCGAAGTCGACCGTCGGATGCAAGCGACGCAATTCATCAAAGATCCGGTACAATGCATCGACGTGACGTTTCCATAATTCCTGTTGGCGATCCGTCTGGTCTTTTGGAACACCCGGTTCCGAGAAGGCACGGTTCATGTCCCATTTGATGTAGTCGATCGCGTGATGCGTCAGCAAGTCATCCATCATCTCGAGAATGAATTGCTCAACTTCTGGTAATCCTAGATTTAAGACGTGTTGATTCCGTGACGTCGTCCGAACCGCATCCCGTGCATGATAAATCCAATCCGGATGCGCCCGGTATAGATCAGAATCCGGATTGACCATCTCCGGTTCGACCCATAGCCCGAACTGTAACCCTTGTTGTTTCACATATGAGATCAAAGGCTCTAGACCATTCGGAAACTTTTCCCGATTGACTTGCCAGTCCCCGAGTCCCGCTTGATCGGAATGGCGTTCACCGAACCAACCGTCATCGACGACGAACAGTTCACAGCCGATTCCTGCTGCAAGATCGACGAGTTCACGTTGACCAGATTCCGTCACATCGAAATAGGTCGCTTCCCATGAATTATAGAGAACTGGACGATCAGTCGCACGCGGCATGATGACGTCTCGCTGGAACGCATGTGCATGGGCACTCATATCCGCGAAACCGTCCGCATAGCCGATGTAGAACGTTGGTGTCGTCAACTGTTGTTGATGTGATAATTTCCAGCTGAAGTCAAACGGATTCATCCCGCCCGATAGCTGAACGAAACCGAACGCATCTTGTTCGACGTGAATCGCCCAGTTACCCGAATAGGCAAAATGTCCATAAACGACTTCACCGCCATCTTCTGTCGCATCCTGCTCGAGTGCGAACCAAGGATTCGCTTGATGACTCGTCACCCCGCGCCGACTTTCAATCGTCTGGCGTCCTGGTGTCACCGGTGTGATTTGTTTCTTGAACTCACCTGTCCACATCCCAGCGAAGTGATGCAGTTTTAAATTCGGTTGATGCCAACGTCCCATTGCGAAGGACTGGGCTGCTGTTAAACGAACAGGTAATCGTCCTGTATTTTCGACGACAATCGAACGGCCAATGATGTCGTAATCGACAAACAGTTCATATTGCACTCCGACACGCATCTCCTGCAACGGATCAAAAAGCCACAATGTCAGTTTCGTTTCTGTCTGCTCGGAGCGTTCAAACTGGAACTGGTGAATCCGTTGTCCGTCCTCTCGTTCCGATTTCAAAGTTGGCTCCGTGTACAACATTTCGCCGAATGGTACGAAATCATACGTCGCGACGCCGTCTGGTGATTCAAACGAACTGTGTGCGACGACCGGACTCGGTAATGCTTCATAATCATCCCTGTACGGTAACTTGGCACCGAAATAGGTGTGAATCAGCTTCCCGTTCGCACCGACTGTCACGACGTGAGCGACCCGTTTCCCCTCGACGACGAAACGACGTCCTGCTACTTCAAAGATTGCCATGGTTCTCTTCCTCCTTACGTCGTCAGAATCAGTGTCTCAAGTGGTGCGAGTCGGACCGTTCCACGATATGTCTTTTCCTTTGTCAATGCTTGGTATGTTCCGTCGAGCGTGACGTCCCGTGCTTCTTTCGTGTTATGGTTCATCAAGAAGAGGAAATCACGTTGTTCGCCGTGACGACGAATGATTTCAACTTGATCCGGCGCCTCGATCATCTCGATGCCGGCCTCAGTGAACGCTTGACGGTAAATCGTATCAATCATCGCGTCATCAATCGATGAGCCGATGTAGGTAATCATTCCTTTATAGGCATTGCGCGTCACAGCCGCTACACCCTCGTAGAACGTATCTTCATAGACAGCAAGCGTCTCTGCTGTCGTTGGTGTGATCAAGTCACACCAGAGGCGCGCTGTTGAGGATTGTCCTAACATCTCGCCGATACCTGCCACCTTATGTTGCTGAACGGATTGAAGTGACTCATATTCGTCGATTTCAATACCCGCATACGGTGCGAATTTACCCGGTAACGTCGTCGGTACGACATGATTTTGTGCATCTTTGACACCTGTCCGGTACGTGAAGATGACGTGACCGCCTTGTTCCATGTACGCAATCAAGGCGTCATCGAACGTAGGATTCGTCAAGAAATAGAGTGGAACAATGATCAGTTTATAACGAGATAAATCATCACCTGGGAAGACGATGTCGGTTGCGACTTGTTGACGAACCGCTCCGCCATAGAAGCGGACGAACTCCGTCCGAAAATCAAACGCATCACTGTGCGGCTGATGCGTCCACGCCCAGACGTTTTCTTGATCGAAATAGACACCAACCTTCGCGTCGTAACGGCTCGCGTTAATCTCATCGCCATACGTATTCAGTTCCGTCATGATCTGTTTGACTTCTTCGAATTTCCGTTTCGGTTTTCCATCATGATCGATGATGCCGTGACAGAACTCCTCTGTTCCAAAATGAGCAGCCCGGAATCGGAAGTAGACGATCGCTTCTGCTCCCCGCGCGACTGCTTGATACGTCCAGAGACGAATATGCCCTGGTCGTGGCAAGTAACCGATTTTACTCCAGCCCTGTGCGCCACTCAACTGTTCCATGACCCAGAAGCCTTTTCCTTGCTTCGAAGAGCGGCAAAGATCATGATCGCTTGCCATCTTCTCGAACCGGTTCGGCTCCGGTAAGCCACCCCAGACCGGGTAGTTATCGAACGCGACGTAATCGAGATCTTGCGCCATTTGCTGTTGATTAACCGCCATGTCACTGTAGACGAGGTTGTGCGTGATGAAGACGTTCTCTGGGATGTAGCGACGTAAGACATCGACTTGTAATTTGTTGTAGTACGTATAGCCGTCGGCACAAAAACGATCGAAGTCGACGAGCAGGGATGGGTTATGTTCCTGATAGACTTTACGCGGTACCGGGATTTGATCCCACGCCGTGTACGTCTGACTCCAGAAGACGGTTCCCCATGCTTCGTTCAAAGCATCAAGCGTTCCGTAACGGTTCTCTAACCAGCGCTGAAAAGCAGCGCGGTCGACATCACCGTAAGAACGATCCGATTTCTCATGCCCATATTCATTATCCGTTTGCCACCCGATAACACGAGGATGTTGACCGTATCGTTTCGCCATCTCTTCCGTGATCTTGACGGATAGTCGTTGGTACGTTTCGCTGTGGACCGTATAATGGCGACGAGCACCAAAGCTGATCGTCACACCGTTCTCATCGACCGGTAAGATTTCTGGATACTTCGTACACAACCACGCAGGTGGTGTCGCGGTTGGTGTCCCGAGTACGATATCGAATCCTTCCGCACTCAAACGTTCGATGACGTCATCCCAAAAACTAAAGTCATAGACGCCTTCTTCCGGCTCCATCATCGACCAAGCGAATTCTGCGAGACGAACGACGTTGACACCAAGTTCTTTCATCAGTCGGAAGTCTTCCTCCCATAGTGCTCGTGGTGTTTGTTCTGGATAATAATCGACTCCTAAATACATTGTGCTCCCCCTTACGCAAAAACAATTATTTTACTGCACCCGCCGTCATCCCTTTTTGGAAGAAACGTTGGAAGAAGATATAGAAGATCATCGTCGGTAAACTGATCAAAACAAGTGAAGCGTAGATTTTCCCTGGGTCCCCGCCAAGCGCATCCTTGAAGAAACTTGGTGCCATCGTGACTGTCTGATAAGCAGGGTCGGTCATGAACGTAAGAACCATCAAGTACTCGTTCCATGAGTTAAGGAACGCATAGATTAAAGCTGTTGCGAGCGCTGGTTTTGCGAGCGGTAGCATGACTTTGAAGAAGACTTCAAGAATCGTCGCACCATCGATATACGCTGCTTCCATCAATTCGTTTGGCAATTCATCAAAGTATCCTTTGATAAGCATCAGACCGAATGGTAAGAAGAAGGCAACTTCCGCTCCGATCAGTCCCCAGTGGTTGTTCAGCCCGTCAAATGAACGAAGCGTGAAGAACAAGGGTACGATCATCGATGCAACAGGTAACATGAGTCCAGCAAGGACCATGTTGAACAAAAGACGTTTTCCAGCAAACTCAAGCTTCGAGAAAGCGAACGCTGCGAACGCCAAAATCGTGATCGAGATGATGATCATGAAGAAAGCGACAAAGAAACTGTTGAAGACGAATGTCGGGAAGTTCGGGTTTTGTAATGTCGCAATATAGTTATCGAATCCATTGACGCGAAGACTCTCTTTGAACATGACGAAAATTGGGAATAACCAGACGATTGACGCAAGCGCCAATACGAGGTTAATCATCCAGCGGCTTTTTTTAGATTCTACATCCATGGGTCGTTCCTCCTTAGTTATCCATTTTCTTTTGTACACGCAATTGGAAGTACGTGATCAGCAAGGCGATCGTCAGTAGGATGATGGCAACAGCACTCGAGAAACCAACTTCCTGTTGCAACATCGATTTTCGGAATAGGTATGTCGAAATGAACTCCGTCGACGATCCTGGTCCACCAGCTGTCGTGATCCAGACTAAGTCAAACGTCTTCAGACCACCGATAACTCCGAGAATCGACAGAGTGAACGTCGTTCCTTTCAAGTTCGGGAAGACGATGCTCCACAGTGTCCGGAAGAATCCAGCTCCATCGATTTTTGCTGCTTCGAAGATTTCCTTCTCAATCGTCAACATTGCCATGTAGTACATGACCATCGAAGAACCCGTCCACTGGAAGATGTTGATCGCAATGACGGAATAAAGCGCGATGTCCGGATCACCAAGCCAGTTCTGCTCGAGGCTACCGAGACCAATCGCACGGAGGAACTCATTGATGTAACCAAACTGGAAATCATAAATTTGTGAGAATGCCGCACCGAGTACGACAGGACTCAAGACGACCGGAAAGAAGAAGACCGACTTCATCGCCGTCCGCAATGGTCCCGGTGTATGCAGGAAGTACGCCAAGACGAGACCGATACCAGCTTGAATCGAAACGGTCAAAATCGTGAAGATGAATGTGTTCTTCAGCGAGAGATAGAAGTCCGGATCTTGGAACATCTCAGCATAGTTGTCGAGTCCGACGAATACTTTGTCAAACGAAATCCCGTCCCACGAGAAGAATGAGTTATAGGCATTATAGAAAATCCCATAATAGATGAAGCTGACGACGAACAAGACGATCGGAGCAACGAAGGCCCATCCGACCATGTTTCGCTTCATGTTCTTTTTCTTCTTCGGTGCGGGCGGGCGTGTCGCCACCGGCTGGAGCGGTTCTGCTTTTGGTTTAATCGGCAATTCCTGTCGCTCTGTCTGCATATCGATTCCCCACTTTCCTCAAGTCCAAAAATCAGGAAGTGGCACGCAGGCGTACCACTTCACTGTCGAGTCTTATTTCGCTGATTGATCCGCTGCGTCTTGAACGCGTTGTAATGATTCTTTCGGATCTTGTCCTGTCGCGATGTTTTGAAGTTCCTTACCGAGGATATCGTTTAATTTCGTATCTCGGATACCACGGCTAGCAACCGCTTTTGCTAATGTGTCGTTTAACATCTTGTACGATTCTTTTTCGCCTTCAGATGTGAAGGCAGCGTCTGAATCGACTTTGACATCCTTGATACCAGGTGCCATTTCAAACTCACCCATGTAGACTTCTTGTCCTTTTCCTTGACTCATGAAGGCGATGAACTCTGCTGCACCTTCTTGTTGTTTCGACTCTTTATTGACACCAAGTGCCATATCGATCGATGCGATGACCGGTTGCTCTGTTCCACCTACTAAGTTCGGGAGTGGAACGAATCCGAGTTCATCTTTGATTTTCCATTTGTCTTTTTTCTCAGCTGTTGTCATCGAGTGTGCTTCCCATGAACCGATGACCCACATCGCTGCTTTTTTATCAAAGAATTGGTTCATCCCGTCATTGTATGTCGCTAGACCAAGCGCTCCTTCTTGGAAAACTTTATCTTTGAAGAGATCTTGCCAGACTTGTGCTGTTTTAACCATTTCGTCGTCTGTCCATTTTGCTTGACCCGAGAGGACTTTTTGAATGTAACCTGGTGCGACCTGGTGGCTGAGGACGTTGTAGACATCGATGTCAATCCATGCATCTTTTGCTCCGAGCATGAGTGGGATGACTTTATCGCCTGAGTCTTTAATCTTCTTGACTGCACTGACTGTTTCTTTGTAGTTCTTCGGTGGTGTCACACCGTATTTATCAAGCATCGTCTTGTTGTACATCAAGTACGCTTGACCTGTGAAACCAATTGGAACTGCATATTGTTTGCCGTCAATCGTTGTTTGTTCGATTCCGAGCTCAACGAACTTATCTTTCCAGCCTTTACCTGCTGCTTTATCCATGTACGAATCGACCGGTACGACGCGATCCTTGTACTGCTGAATCATCGGTTCTTTCAGACCGATGATGTCTGGACCTTTACCTGACAACATCGCGACCTGTAATTGTTTTTCGTAGTCTTCACTGTATCGTTTGAATTGAACGACGTATTTATCTTGTGATTTATTGAAAGCATCAACGACAGTTTTCCCCGCTTCTGGTTGCGGTGCCCAGCCCCACCATGTGACGATCGTCTTACCGTCTTTTGTTTTCGTTTGTTGCTCGTCTTCGCCACCACAAGCGGCGAGGAATGCGGATAATGTTAGGACTGATGCTGCAGCAACGAGTTTCGTTTTTTTGAATTTCATGTAAGAGCTCCCCTTTTATGTGTAAGTAGTCAAGCGTATCGTCTAGCGTGTTCCCCTTCGATTAGTGCTTGTCGGCACCATTCTTCGATCACCTTCGTCTGAATCGGCATTCCCTGTAGCTGAATCAATACACGGGCGATCAATCGAAGACGGTATGCCAGCGTATCGACGTCCGGTCGGACGAAGAGATATAACTCTCCACCCAGCGTCAAACAACCGGCAGAGCGCATGTGTTGCATGAGTGCGCGTAATTCAATGTATCCGCTCTCATTTTTTCGAATGTGTAGCTCGGATGAACGNNATCGTCAGGACCCCTTGTACCGATGACATCCGGAATTGAAACACACCGTCACGTCGTGGTCGGACGAGCACAATATCCTGCTCGTCTGTCGGGACATCGCCTGGACCCTGTTCTGTCATCTGTTGCGTTGACCGATGAAAATAAAAACCGCGGATTGCTCCGTAACGCCCGAAAGCTTCACGGTACGAAACCCATGGATCGTGTGGTTCCATTGCGCGATGCCTCCCTTTCCTGCTTCAGCTTGATTAGCCCCTGCTAACCTGCATCCACCTCCACTTAGTTGACCATGAACTTAGTAAATTAAATTTATTATCTAACTTTATATCGACTATAGCACATTGGTTTTTNNCTCAAAAGTCAGTCTCTACAAATATAAGGATGGCAGAATGATGATCTGCCATCCTTATCTCGTAACAAAAAGAATGACGCGTTTCGCGCCACTCCTACAGGAAAAGCGCATTTATGCGCTGTCAGAGACGAACAAGACCCGCTTTCCTGCTTCAACGGAGCAGGAAAACTGGCTTGTGTCTCGCCTGAGGAAAGGGCGTGAAAAGACGCGTCATTCTTTTTTTGAGTCAGCCTTCATTAAATCGTTTGAAATAAACTATTTGTCGCAAGGGCAGCCGCACTGAGTGCTCCTTGTTTTTCACCCCACGGGACCATCTTGACATCGGTTTCACGTGAAGCAGCGGTCAACGCCGTCTGCTCGACCCGTTCCTTGATTTGATCAACGATCGTGGGTGCGAGCTCAAACATCGGTCCCCCAAGTAAAATCCGGCGTGGATTCAGGAGATGAATCGTATTCAAGACACCGATTCCGATATATTCCCCCGCCCGTTCATATGTACGAACTGCTTGTTCATCGCGTTCGTTTAACCGTTTGCGCAAATCAGCAATCGTCATGACTTGCGGATCCACGACAGCATAATCCCGTAACAATGCTTTTTCGCCCGCTAATGCTTCTAGGCATCCTCTGTTCCCACACGAACAAATCGGTCCATCGAGATCAAGACGCATATGTCCGACCTCTCCCGTAATATGATGTTGTCCGTCGACAAGCTGTCCATCGAGCACATAAGCACCCCCGATGCCTTCCCCGGCATAGAGATAAAAGAATTGTTCGACCCCAACACCTTCACCGAATAATAGCTCAAACGAAGCGAGTGCTCGAACATCGTTTTCGATGAAGACAGGATAGTCAAAGCGTGCTTCAAGTTGTACCTTCAACTCGACGTCATGCAGGTGGAAACGTGGTGCAAACAAGATGACACCTGTCTCCGGATTGACCATCCCGTGGACGGAGATCCCGATACCGTGAATCGTTCCCCGTCCTTGTGTCTGTGCAATCAAGGTCTCGCATAATCGACCAATCGCTTCAATCAATTCTTCATTCGTCTCAAAACGTCCCACGGCTTCGGACTCATGAATCGTATTACCACTTAAATCCGCGACGACTCCGATGAATTGGTGACTTGTCGCATCGATGCCGATGACGTATTGCTCTGTTGCGACGAGTTCGAGCATGATCGGTTTTCGTCCCCCATTTGATATCCCAAGCTCTCGCTCCGTCACGAGTTGTTCTGCAATCAATTCACTGACGATGTTCGATACCGTCGGCTTCGTTAAGTTCGTCCGTTGTGCTAACTCAACCCGCGAAATCGGTTGATGCATCCGAATCAGTCGCAAGACGAGTGCCCGATTATAGGAACGCATCCATTTAGAATTACGCGGTGTTTCTTTCGCCATGTCCCCATCAACCCCTTTGGTCTGTCTCTTTACTATCTTCGCATATTTTGTAAGGGATTTCACGGTCTCACTTAAAAACCGTTCATCTGCTGAACGGTTTTTGTGCACTTTCATGCTTCGTCATATGGTTGTTCTAAAATCAGGACGCGTGAACCATCCGGATTCTCGGTCAGTTCGATCTCAACGATTGCCTGACCTACGAGCAAAACGATTGGTAGAGAGGGATCATTCTCGCGAAAGAAACCAATTTTTCCATGGTGTGCGTCCATATAGTCCGCATATAAAAACGTTCCATTGACGTGCAGCTCATCCTTCATTCGATTGAACGACAAGCGCGGGACACCATACCAGGCTTCCCCGTTCAAATAAAGCAAGGGACGCTCGCCGACCGATTCATTCGTCGCCCGCCGGACCTCGATTGCTCCCGTCGTATCGTAATACAATCGATCTTGACCACGTGTCGCGATGACGATCGGATGTTTCTTATACAAGACGACTTCTAAAATTTCATCCGCTTGTTCGACGAAATAACCAGTCTCATCCGACTGGGCAAAACTAATCGTATACAACTGCATCCAGGAAACGATATCCGTCACTTGAACCGGTTTATGAAAAAGCGCAGAAACAAGTAGTGTTTCTTCCGGGGTGACAAACAGATTGACAGAGATATCCGCTAAGCGGATCGTCCGGATTTGTGTCGAAGGATACGTATGGTCATAACTCGGTACAAGCATCGCTTCATAGTGATCATCCTTTTCGACCAATTCAATCGATGGCATGCGTCGATCAAAATCCGCAATTTGAATTCGTTTCATCCGACATCTCCTCTCACTTTCACTAACAGTCTCACGCAAGTTATTACCCAATATCTGGTTTTCGTGCACTCCCCTGAATTCAAAAAATCGGAACGCATGCGTTCCGATCATTGTACGTACAGATCATATAGTAGATATAGAATGCCTCCCACGATAACCAAAAATGAAAAGATGCCCGCTTTTCCAAAAAAAACGCGATCGATGGTTTCATCCCGTTCGAATTTTGGCTTTGTCATATAGTACCGCTCCCTTTAACAAGCTCGTAGTACTTTTTTATTTCGACGTCCTCCGTTTTATCCCTTGTTACGATCTGTCATTTCACTCCATTTGCAAAATAGATCAATGTTTCGGTTTCGTCTTCCGTCAACGATCGTCCTGTCTCTTCTGCATATAAAGTCCGCATATCCTTCAGTCGTCCTCCGGTCGCTTCCGTTACACGAATGGCTCGACGCAACATGTTGACCTCTTCTTCAAATTCAGACTTCGGCATCGCTTCTCCATGCGACCAGACATAATAATCGGCTTCTAAACGATCGATTGCCGCTAATAAGCGCTTCGTCCGTTCGACCGTATAATTCCACTTCGATGAAAAGATATCCGCATACATCGCGTCTCCTAAGAACACGACGCGTTCTTCCGGAATGTAGACGAGTAGGCTACCAGGAGAATGATCATTTTCGACTTCAATCAGTTGGCACTGCACGCCACCTAAGTCAATTTCCAATTGTCCAGTAAAGCCAATCGTCGGTAAGACGACTTCGATGTCGCGTGTCGTACCAAACTCGAGCTTGATCGCATCCGCACAAAACGGAATCTCGATCCCTTGATCCATTCGTTCTTGTAACGCTGCATCCGTCCAAGCGTATGGTTGCATCTCTTTCATGCGGGTGATTGTTTGCTGTGTTGCCATCGATGGCAGACGGAGATGCTTCATTCCAAAAATATGATCCCAGTGCCAGTGGGTCAGGGCCAATAAGTCAGGTGATCCAAGATTGTGTTTTTTCATTTCTTCTAAAAACAAAGCGGCATGGGCTGACGAGTTTCCCGCGTCAATCATCAATTGATGCTTCTCCCCGCGCACGACGGCGAGAATCGGGCGATCCGTCTCGCTGACCGGTGTCTGATACCAAATCCGTGAAGTCAGTTGTTTGAAGTATTGCATGTTCTACCTCCTTATACTCTGCTCTTAGTATACGTCATGAAAAAACCGGATTCATCTAGAAGACGAATCCGGTTTGATTAGTTCTTATTTTTTGGCATTTGATCGAAACGGCCACCAGACCCCTTTACCAAACGAAACTGTAATCGCTGGAATCAAGAGTGGTAAGACGATTAATCCATACAAAAGTAGACCTGTGATGACGATCGTCGCGATTTGAACGAGACTCAAGACACCAGACGGCATCATCGCTCCGAAGGTTCCTGCAAGAATGATCGCTGCCGTGATGATGACAGATCCCATCTTTTTCATCGACAGGAACATCGCTTCCTTCGTATCGAGTCCCTTGATCGTCTCTTCGCGGAAACGATCGAGTAGGAAGATCGAATAATCGATACCAAGGGCAATCAACATGACGAATCCGAAGAACGGAACAGCCCAACTGATGCCGTCATATCCGAGACCGTTGACGAAGATCAGCTCAGCGATCGACATCGACGTATAATACGTCAGCAATAACGAACCAATCATGAACAATGGCATGATCAACGAACGGAACATGATCGCTAAAATCACAAAGAGACTGATCAACATGACGGTCACTGTTCGTTTGAAATCGGCTTTCGACGTATCATTCAAGTCACTGTTGACGCTTGAAATCCCGCCATATGCGACAGTGCTGTCTTCAAACGGTGTCCCTTTAATCGTATTCGCTGTCGTCTTTTTGATTGCAGCGACGGTTTGAATCGCTTCTGGTGAATACGGATCATCTTCGAGGATGACTTCAAACTTCAATCCGGTTTGCTGATCAATCGCGTAACGGTCAATTGCTGGTTTAAAGGCCTTGTCCGATAACGTATCTTTTGGCACGAACACACCTGTCCCACGGATCGATGTCGCTTGTCCCATCTCGGTTAACAAATTCGAGATGTCATCTAGACCATTACTAATTTTCGCAAGCCCTGTGTTTGCTTGACCAACACCATCCGCAAGTTGTGTCAGCCCACTTCCAAGTTGACCGGCTTGTGCTCCTTGTGAGGCTATTCCACTTGCTGCTTGACTGATGCCAGATTGAACTTGGCTCAATTGACCAGACAAGGCATTTAATGTCCCAATGGTTTGCGGGATATTTTGAGTCGATTGCAGACCTTGACCGACGAGCGTCAACTGTTGGTTGATCTGTCCAAGTCCGTCTGCTGCTTGTTGCAACTGACTTGCTCCTGCTGAAGCCGAGTCTCCTGCCGGTAGTTGTCCTGTAATACCGTTGAGATTGTCTTCAACTGTCGTCAGACCAGACTGAACGTCCGTAAGACCGGCGGTTGCTTTCTTCATGCCGGAAGCAACTTGTTTTAATTGACGATCGACGTAGAAGTCATTAATGATTTCGCCTGTCGGACGAGAAATCGAACGAACCGATTTGACCCCGTCGATTTTCACGAGCTCACGACTCAACTGTTCCGCATAAGGAACTGTCTTTTCTATAATCAAATCTTTGTCGCTCTTAAGAATGACATTGACCGGGAGCGACTCACCTGCTCCAAATCCATCCGAGATCGCATTCAGTCCTTTGACCGTATCATACTTCGCACCAATCTCATCGACAGTATTAAACGAGAGGTCATCATCATACGTAAAGAGTGTCGGGACCGTGACGATCGCAACGATGATCATCGCAAGTAAAGGACGACGGATCGATAACCCACCATAATGTGACCACAGTTTGCTATCTTGGTGACTCGCTGCCTTCTTTGACGGCCAGAATAATTTTTCTTTGAGTGTCGCCATGAAGAAGGGGACAAGTGTAAATAAGACGAGTAAGAGGACGGCAATCCCAACCGCAACAGCGACCGATGATTTGAAGATTGGGAAGTCCGCAAACCCAATCGCTGAGAAACCGACAAGAACAGCAAGACCACTGATTAGTAACGTACGCCCTGCTGTCTTATACGTGTTGACGATCGCTGTCTCGACATCGTGTCCTGCCGTTAATTCTTCCTTATACCGGCTCAGTAGCAAGATACAGTAATCCGTCCCAATCCCAAACAGGATGGCAACGAGGAAGATTTGCGTATAGTTCGATACCGGGAATCCGAACCAGTCGACGAAAAAGGCGACGAGTGATTGGCTGATCAGGTACGTAAAGCCCACTGCCACAAGTGGTACGAACGGTGTGACGATGGAACGGAAGACGAGCAGAAGTAGTCCGAAAATCAACCCGACGGTAATCAGTTCCGTCCGCTTCAACCCTTCTTGTGAGCTTGTATTGACGTCATCGTTGATTAACGCTTCACCCGTTAGATAAATCGTTTGATCCTTTGGCAAGAGATCTGTCCGAATTTGTTTTGCCAGTTTGACGATTTCTTCTTGCGAACCGTCGACCGTGATTGGAACAAGGACTGTCTTTTGATCTTTTGAGACGAGCTGTCCTTCCGTCTCTTTGTTTTCAAACGGATTCAGCACATCCGTGACCGGACGATCGAGTGCTTCTAAATCTTTAACGATTTTCCCAATCGACTTTCGATCAGCATCGCTGACTTTGTCTTTGAGCGGAATAACAAGAGAGATCGTTTCTTCACTTGCTCCCGCTTTTTCTAAAATATCTGCTGCCCGCTGTGAGTCAGCGTTATTCGCAAGCTGAATCGCCCCTGCGTCCTCTGCTTGTTTTGCCAAGTTTGGTGCCGTAAATAGTAAACCTACTGTGACGATGAGCAATAATGCAAGAATTGCCCAGCGCCATTTGACGATTTGTCGCATGTCTGATTCTCCTCTTCCTTCTATTCTGTCTTTAGACGTTCAACTGCAGAATCTCTTTGATTTTCTTAAAGGTTTCGATGAACTGGATGATTTCTTCTTCCTCGACCTTTCCTTCAATCAAACTTTCGAGATACGTATAGATTTCTTGCTCCGCCTCTGTCGCAACCAATCGTCCTGCTTCGGTCAACGAGATGTACTTCGTTCGGTGATCATCTTCTCGGCGTTCGACGATGACAAGTCCTTTTTCCGTCAACTTTTTCAGCCGATTGGAAATGGCGCTTTTATGTACGCCCTGTACTGCCGCGAGACGCCCCGATGAGATTGGTCCGTATTTTCCAACGAGCTTCAACACATGGAGTTGTTCCGGTGAATACATTTGCCAAACAGGCGCTTCGACTGACTTCAGCACACGTTCAGTTCCATGGATCATGACTTCTTCGAACAGGAGGACTGCTTCACGTAAATTATCTTTCATTTTTAGTTTACCCCCTAAACTTACGAAGTTAGTTTAGCCCCTCAACTAGTACGTTGTCAACTTTAAACTGTCACAACTCACCACTGCAGAACATGACCATTTTCTGTATGATAAAAGAAGAGAGGAGCATGCTTATGTTGACTTTATTTTGGATCGCATTAGTCATTTGTCTCGTCGGACTCATCTTTACGTTGCGGATTGCTAAGCAACCAGCAGAAGAGCAGTACGATCACAAGACTTCGGCAAAAAATATGTCTTGGATGTATTTCATTTTTCTCCCGATCATTCTGATTTTATTAGGCATTTTCTATTACTTTCTAACGTGACATAAAACAGCACACATCAGCCGATGTGTGCTGTTTTATGTCACTTCAAGGTTTTCGGACGGACGATATAGATATCGCATTTTGCATAACGGGAAATGTTTTCAGAAACACTCCCAATCATGATTCGTTCCATCGCATTCATCCCGACTGCTCCGCAGACGATCAGACCCGCACCAACGCGTGGTGCGATGACCTTTGGAATCAGTGTTTTCGGAGAGCCATTTTCGATGATCAGCTCAACTGTCTCGACACCTGCTTCTCGTGCCCGCTTTTCGTAACGATCGAGCAATTCTTGTGCATATTCGGTAACGTTTTGATCAATGAAACGTTTATTGGCACGTACGTTAGCAAACGTCTGAATATCGATGACATGGGCGATGACGAGTTTAGCATGATCAAGTTTGGCAAATTTCACTGCCTTCTCAAATGCTAAATCTGCTGTCTCTGATCCGTCGACTGCTACCAAAATCGTATGATATTGGCTCTCCATCAAGATTCATCCTTTCCGCACGACTCTCTTACAACATCCGATCATTTTCATTTTCAAGGGCACGGTTTTCGTGATCAAGTTTTCGTTCCGCTTCGATTCCCTCTGGCTCTGTTTCCAGAATACTTTTTGGTTCCGGCGCAGGACGAGAAGCCCCTGCTTCGTCTGCCAACAGGACATAATCGCCTTGCTGGACACGTAAGACGTGTTGCCGAATATCTGCCTCCGGCAATCCGAGTTCCGTAAAAGCAGTTTGAATTTCCTCAGCCGAAGCTGGTTTGCCTGTAAACCGCTCAAACAGCGTCCGTTTTCCAGAGACGAGTTGCGCCGCCGATTGCCCACGTAACATCGCCATATCAGTCTTGTCTTGCAACACGATATATAGATCCTCTTCTAGATAACCTGCAAAATGTAAATCCTCGATCTTACGAATTAAATCCGTTTCATTCTGATAGACACCAATCCATTGTTTTTTCCCCATGATGCACGCCTCCCCCTTTTATAACAGCTATATGGGATATACCCCAAATTCACCTAAAACATAACTAGGACGAAGAAGACTTAGGTGAATGCTGTCGAAAAAGACGTTGACGTTTCTGAAAGACGTAATAACATAGGAGTAAAACACACATTATGCCAATTCCCGCTACGATCTGTTGCAAGAGAACGAGACGTTCGTTAAACAATAGCCCAGCTAAATACCAGATGAGTGCGAGACCAAATACCCAATCTGAATGGATTGCGATGAACAGGAGTCCACCGATAACAGCTAGTGCGAGCGCACTCGTGCTCCATTGGCGTTCGGAAAGACTGAATAGAGAAGTGAACTGAAAATCCGATAAGATCCGAAATGGTAAAATCAATAGCATCGTACTGATCCAGGCAAGCAACACTGAAACTGGAGAGCGCATCCACGGCGAACGCCGGGGATGGTGTTGAATTTTCATATAGACTAAGCAAAGGCTGATGAAAGAAATCGTCGTCGAGACGAGTTCCCAAGGGGGGCCACTCATACTACTGATTCCAAGCGTCACGAGTGATAATGCAAGCCACCCTCCGATATCTTCAATCAGTTCTCGATCCGCAGGGAAGGCACGTACCGGTCGAATACACCAAATCAATAATGTCGTAAACACAACACCGGCAATGGCGTCAAAGAATGGTGCAGGAACAAGAGGTAACTTAAGAATGGTCATCGGCTGTTGCCAAACGACGCGTGCTAGCATTGCAAAGAGGAATGCTCCTACATTCATCAAGCGTAAAAATGTTAAATACTGCACGTCCCTTTTCACCTCCTCGTTCAGTCTGTTATTTAATTCCCGCTGTAGGAGTCCGAAAAACTAAAATGTCGCTTTGTTCTGTTGCCAAATTCCGGTACGATGAAAGGAAAAGGAGGAACGAGAATGGACGCATTTTTACTACCCCATCAATACAATTTCATTCGGAATCAAGTCGAGCTGCTGCAACATCAATTCGCAGCCGTTCATGACCCCGATGTTCGTGATGCTGTTCGGTACAGTGCCGCTGAAAAGATATTTGATCTATTGCCAGTACTTACACCGGAACAGGAAATCTTGTTGACGAACATTCGTGACGCTGAATCCGAACAGGATCTTCTCATGTATTTGACACGTGTGGAGCCGTTCGTCCAACCATTTCCGACCATCTCTGAATCACGAATCCGACAGCTCTTTAAAAAAACGAAAAAGCTACACGTTCCGCCACTTCACTCCTTTGAGTGGACACACACGACGTTTTTAAGCTGGAACGATACCGGAAATCGGAAAAAATATTTCGTCTATCCCTTGAATGGTGAATGGATTGGCGTAGAAGGTACCTATCTACCATCGATTCAAAAAGGGATTTGTGCGATTTGTCATACGTATAGTGATATTACACTCGTAACTGTCACGACACGCCGTTCGACTGAACAGCATCAAACGATTGGTCATTATATGTGTATCGATAGTGATGCTTGTAATCAAGCAGTGACCAAGCCGGACGTTATTGAAACGTTCTTAGCCCGTTCGCAAAAGAAATGATATGCATCAAAAAACACGTTCGTATGACTGGTCCGTTTGGATCAGTATACGAGCGTGTTTTAGTATATGATTTCATTTATACCTTCGTTACCGTCGAATCATGCATACAAAATTGATTTTTCCCCCGACGTTTTGCTTCGTACATTGCAAGATCTGCCTGCTCGATCAAGTCCGATCGAGAGGCTGCATGTGTAGGATAAATCGCGCCCCCAATACTTGCCGTCACAGGAAGTGGAATGATGCCATGATGAAACGGCTGTCGAAACAAGGAAACCAGGTGTTCTCCACACTGCACGACTTCTGATTCTTGTTCAACGTCAAATAATAAGACGATGAATTCATCCCCACCCTGTCTCGAAATGACCGTATTAGGCGGTAGTTTCTTTTGTAAGCGTGCCGTGACGTCGATGATGAGCTGATCTCCGACACGATGTCCGTACGTATCATTAATCTCTTTGAAGTGATCGATATCGATAAAGAATAATCCGACTTGTCCTTCACTCGCTTCCGCTCGGTACAAGGCATCTTGAAACAATCGTGCAAACAGATACCGATTCGGTAACCCTGTTAAAGCATCGTGATACGCCATGTGCCGCATCTCTTCCATGGCAGATGCTAGTGCTTCCGTTCGTTCCTCTACCTTCGCCTCAAGGTTTTCACGCAATCTTTGATTATCAACGACGATCCGAATTTGACGGGAAATTAATAACGGAATCGCAATCATCAGACCAATCGTCAAACCATTCCAACTGATTGTTTGCCGTGCCATCGTCACGAATAGAATTAACAAGAATACGTATGGCGTAATCAAACGCAAGACATCGATCCATTTCCGAGCGACATCAAAGCTGACGAATGATTCCTCAGCATCAAAACGATAAGCTGCTAATCCGACGATCATGACAGTCGCTAACCATAACGGATCGAGCCAACTCGAAGGGATGGGGTAATCAAATCGTTCTAGCACGACGTATAGAAGGTCGGCAAGTAACTGAAAATGAAAAGCGAGTAAAATTAATAACAACGAGCCACCATTGCCACGCTTCATCAAACCAAAAAACAAGACAATCATTCCACCGAGTAATAATAAATCGCCGATCGGATAACGGAGCCATAAAATCGTTTCGATCGTCAGCAAGGCATTCGCTTTTAAATACGGCGTCACTAAGTAGTGCCATGAGAGCGACCCTGCAACGACTAGAATGATGAACTCATCGAATAAAAAAACACGCAAGTTGACCTCGCGTCGTCGATTGCGAAGAAAATAGCCAAAAGCGATCAAATAAATCAAGATTTGAAGACTGAAGATCAAGTCGATCCAGTCAAACGGTTCCGTTCGCGTTCGTCCTTGTAGAAAATATAGAAGCTGTCCACATTCGCCTAATCCAAGCATGGCATTAGCGAACAATAAAAGAAGAAATAAACGATAGGTAAAAGGGCGTCTTGTCTGACGTCGTTGTGTCTGCCAAATCAAATAGAGGGAGATCATCACACCACCGATCGTGAACAGACTGTTGACGACTTGTCCGATAAATGTATCCGTTCCAACGCACGTCACCCAGCCGATATGAAAGAGTAACCAACCGATGACGACTTCCAACCATTTCTGATACATAACGAATCCCCCCTTTCCTTTTTTAACCATAGTTCGTTTGTCCTATAGGTATATCGGTTCACGATTACTGTTTATTCACTCTTTTTTTATTTTATTAAAAATATTTTTGACAAGATTACTCTTTTTAAACGTAAGCAAAAACCGTGTTCACACCTAAGCGGTTTGAACACGGTTTAACAGAAATACATCATGTTTTCTTTAACTAGAACGTCGATTCTCTTCTGTCGAATCGATCGATTCACTTAAACTGAGCGGTAAGACGATGATGAAGCGACTGCCTTTTCCGACTTCAGATTCGACGTGGATGACGCCTTCATGTTCTTTGACGATTTCCTTACAAATTGATAAGCCGAGTCCCGTTCCACCGATTCGACGTGTATCGGAATTATCGACACGATAGAATTTATCAAATAAATGAGTAAATGCGTGGCGTGGAATCCCAATTCCTTCATCCTTTACTTCAATGATGGCTTGATCGTCTTTCGTATCGATCCAGACATCCACACGTCCGCCATCCGGAGAATACTTGATTGCATTGTTGATCAAGTTGCTCATCAGCTGTTTGATTCGGTCCTCATCTCCTAAGATGAACGGACGGTCCGGACTGAGCAATTGCAAATGAAGATCGTGTCGTTCACTTGAAGCGTCATACAGGGACATCACTTGTTCAGTTAGGCTGAGCAAATCAAGATGTGCCATTTGGTACAACTGTCCACCCGACTGCATCCGTTGAACGTCTAAGAAGTCCGTGACGAGGTTCGATAATCGTTCTGTCTCATTATGGATCGTCGCTAGATACTTCTGCTGTTTTGAGTCATCGATCTTTCGATTTAGCATCAACTCTGTAAAACCGTAAATCGATGAGAGCGGCGTTCGCAATTCATGTGACACAGTCGAGACAAGTTCTGTTTTTAGACGATCGGCTTCTGTTTCCCGGGTAATATCCCGTAAGACGAGAATGATTCCCTTCCACCCCCCGACGACATCAATGCGTTCCGCGTAGACTTCTAGATGCGCCGTATTGTTTCGAACATCAAATCGGACTTTGTCCGGTGAAATCTTACCGGAACGAATTAAATCCAGATACGTATTAAAGGCTTCAACATCATCCACCAACTGACGCATCACATCAATGACGTACTCACTCGAAGGTAACGTCCGATCTACTGTGAATTCCGTTTGAAGTTCTGGAATCAAGTCAAACAATGGACGGTTGACGTATAACTCTCCATTTCCATCCTCGAGATAAATGATCGCTTCTCGAATTGAGTCCAACACTTGCTCGGTCTTTTCTTTTTCCTGACGCATTCCTTCATAAGAACGCGTTCGTAGAAGTGAAAGCGTCATTTGTTGCGCAAACTCGCGAATATCCGTCAGCTGTTGTCCTTTATATGCAGATTTGTAGCGAACGAGATAGATGGCAGCAATCAATTCATGCGTTTCTGGATCTTGAACCGGAATCGTCACCTCATACGTACTAAAGGAATACGGATGCTCTTTTTCACGTGTAACGCGCTTCTCCGATTGAACGAATTCCATCTTGCGAACAGATCGATTGATGACGGACATCTCATCTTTCAGGAGATCTTTTAAATAGTCCATCGTCATGCCGTTTGTGGTTGCACCCATAAACTGCCCTTCTTCATAAAGCAATAGAGCACCGTACTCTGAAGAAGTGATATCGATCATCTTTTGAACGATTGCTGGATACGATTCGACAGTTTCGCGAACGGCAAGTGCCTCTGTTAGTTCACTACGTAATCGCAACTTTTCCTCATTCTTTTTCGTCGTTTGATACGCTTCTTCGAGTTCCTCTTGTTGCGCCTGCAGTTCTTCTTGTTGCGCGAGCAATTCCTCACTTTGCGCTTGCAATTCTTCATTTTTACCTTGCATCGCATCCGTATGAGCATTCGTCGTCACGACCATCCGATTAAAGGAAGCACGTAATAATCCGATTTCGTCTGGACGTTTTTCTGTCGTCTTATCGATTTCAATTGGTTCTTTGCGAGCAAGTTTTTGATTATCGTCTACTAATCGTAACAACTGCCGCGTCATCCGGCGAAGGAACGGGTGAACGAATAAGAGAATGAATACGACGAGCACAACGATACTTGAGATCCAAATCCATTGTGATTTTGCAACTTCACTCCGCAATTCCCCGACAGCGGTTTCTTGCTGTTGACTTAAATTCGTCCGGTATTCGTCAAGCGCTGCAGATGCTTTATCAATATCTGGTGTAATATCGATTGAACCGTCTGCGGTTGGCTTTAATCGTCCTTGTTCTACGAGACGTTTCGCGATTGGTAAGGAAAATAGACTGTCACCTTGTAAAAAATCCTCGTTGATTCGATTCGCCTTTTTTTCATTGACGTAAGACTGGGTCAGCGGAAATAAGGCGTCATAGTACAGTTCATATAAATTCGTCATTTGTGCCGCGAATTCTTCTTCTTCATCCGTTTTTGCGTTTCGCATGAACCAATCGGTCTCACTTTTAATATCTGTTCGAAGTGCTTGAACCTCGTCAAACCGATCCTGGTCTCCAAAGATGACAAACCCTCGTAAACCGAACTGAACCGTTTGCCAATTGTCCCATAAATCGTTGGCTCGGCGATTTTGTTCACTGATCGTTTCTAAATTTTGTTTAGACGTTTCAATTCGCCCTTCCATGTAGTCATAGACAAAGAACGAAGTAATCGATACTACGATCAGTACCGCATAAAAAACCGTCAGCAACTGCCGACCGATTCGTCGCCGAATCCAATTCATCATGAATGTATCCTCCTCATCATTCATTGAATGATGCTTTTTCATTTGTTTCTTTTAATATAATAGAAACGCTTTCGAAGCAACAGCTAAGATGTACAAAAAAAGACCTTTTCTCGGAATGTACCCGAAAAAAGGTCTTTTCATACTCTTATTTTTTCGCTTTTTTCACTGTCACAGACGTTACAGGACTCACTTGTCCGCGTGTATTCTTAACGTAAACCGACAGTTTCACTTTCGCTTTTTGCTTCGGAATTTTGACGGAATAGTTTCCTTTTGAAGAAACCGTTCCTTTTCCGATGACTTTTTTCTTCGCATCTTTTACGTAGACACTCAATTTCTTTTCAGCTGTTCCGGTTACTTTCGTTTGACCGGCATAGACCGATTTCACTTTTGGTGCCTTTGGTGCTGGTAAGACTTTTACGACCGTCGGTTTACTTGTTCGTTTTGCAATATCCGTCACCGTAACGATCAAGCTTGAACCACCAACTTGCTTTGGCAATTTCGCGCTGAACTTACCTTTTGCATCGACTTTCGCTGTTGCAATTTTCTTTTGTTTCGCATCTTTGACTGTAATCGTACCACCCGCAAGAGCTGTACCTGTCATTTTTGTCGCACCGGCAAGAACCGGTTTCACTTTTGGTGCTTTTGGTGCTTTTCCAGGAAGGACTTCTGTCCGTTCCGATGTGACGTCTAATCCATTCGCATAGCGAACCGTCAGAACTGTTTTTTGGTTTTGACGCGGAATCTTGACGCTGTATTTTCCTGCTTGTGCTGTTGTTGCAGCTAACTTTTTATTCGTTGTTGTTTCTTTGCCATTCTTATCTTTTGTTACGACAGCTGCCCACACTTCAACTTTCGTCCCTGTCTTGACTGTTCCAGAAACAACTAGTTGGTTATCGTAGACATCATTGACGTTCCCGTTCAAGTTCAACTGGGAGATCGCACGTGGAATACTAACTTTCCCGTAGCCAGCGACTGGACTGACGTAAGCTGGGAACTCAGGCTCAATTTTCTCACCATCTTCGTCCTCATCTTCAAATTCATACCAGTCATTCGGATTTTCAAACGCAAGCGGTTCTGCACTCTTACGCAAGATTTGTTCGATTTGCGCTGGTGTCAGTTTCGAATTTAGTGATTTCAAGATACCCGCTACTGCGGCAACATGTGGCGAAGCCATACTTGTTCCATCCATGTACACCGTGTTACCGTCTGGAATCAAACTAGCCACTTTTGATCCTGGCGCTACGACATCAAGTCCAACACCATAGTTTGAATAATCCGCGACCATTCCGAGAGGGTTCGTCGCTCCGACAGAAATCGCGTATTCCGAGTTCGCTGGGTAACCGACCATCATGTCGTAGTCATTTCCTGAAGCAGCTACGACCGTAACACCATGATCTGCTGCATATTTCATCATATAAGCCATCGTCCGGCTCTCACCGCCACCAAGACTCATATTGATGACTTTTGCATCATGATCAACTGCATATTTAATCCCGAGTGCGATGGCGTCTGTTTCCCCTTCACCGTTCGCATTCAAGACTTTAACCGGCAGGATTTGTGCCGATTGATGGATTCCCTGGATACCATAATCGTTGTTCATCGTTGCTGCGATGACACCTGCCACGTGTGTCCCGTGACCATTGTCATCAATTGCGTCCCCGTCTCCATTAACAGAAACGTAGTTCTTTTCGTTTGCGATATCAACTTTGCCTTGTAAGTCCTTCAAACGATAATCAACACCTGTATCGATGACTGCAATCTTAACAGGAGCTAATTTTTTCGTTCCAAAACGTTGTTGGAATGCTTCAAAGCCGATCCCAACGTTATCAAATTGCTCAAAAGCAGTCTTTTTATTGACGGCCCACTGGTAGTCGAAGTTGATATCACTTGTCGCACGGTACGTCTGAACTTTCTCAACGTACTCAACGGCTGAAGAACGATTGAGTGATTGTTTTAATGCTGCCGCTGATTGACCTTTAACAGTTGGATCTTCCGTCACGATGACGAAGTCTCCCGCATTGCCAAGGGATAAACGTTCTACATCATTTGCCTGAACACCCGCAATCTTCATCGAGCGGTTCATCTTACCTGGTTTTAATTTGACGATGTAACGTGTACTTTCTTTCCATTGGAGATCCATTTTAAGTGTTTTAAACGTTTTACTTAACGTTGTCCCACCCATCTTAGAAATATTCATATTTGTTGCATACTCATCAATTTCTTCGGCGATCACAGCAGGAGATGCGTCACGTGATAATTTATAAAGACGATCAATCGCTTCTTGATCTTCCGATTTGAGAGTATAGTCAACTCCACGTACAATAGATTCCATCGCTGGTTTCAATGTTTTTAAATCTTCGTATGCTTGTTGACGCTTATCTTTGTTAAATAAAAGTGTTTTGACGACATAAGGTGACGCTTTGTAGTAAAGCGATGTCAAAGCGCGTCCAGCATCCGATTGGCTCAATACTTGTTTTTGAATCGAGTGCATGAGCGCAAGCATCGGTTTTTCTTCTTTTGTTTGTTTGAGCGCTTCTTCTGCCATACAGCTGATATCATTGATCGGTTCATACTCAACCGGCAATTTGACGTTGTTATACGTTAGTTTAGCGTGCGCTGCTTTTGTCGTCTTCCCTTCTTCGATGTTCGGGTAATATTCTACTTTGACATAATACGGTCCATCCCATGCGTATGGAACAGCTAGTTTTGTCGGTGTTTTTTCATTTGGCTCTGCTTCTGTCCGGTAACGATCAAACGTATCGTCTTCTGCAGCCATCGCTTCGCTTGGATAAGCTGTTACTTGAACAGGTTGATCCGTATCGATTGATAACTCGAAGTGAGAGGCAGTTTTTTCTACACCCGCTTCATGATTGACGCGGTACCAATATGTATTTTTTTCTTCCGTTCCTGTTTCAAGCGTCGTCTCTTGACCTGCTTTCAAAAGCGTTGCTTTAGCAAGGGCAGTCTCCGCCTTTGCTGTCGTAGGTCCTACTCCAAGCGTCAAAATCAGACAGCTCAGCATGACCCAAATCATCAGTTTCTTCACAGATGTTCCTCCTTCAAAATGGACGTACTTTACCTTGATTATAAACAGGATATGGATAAAATGGATATTTATTTTATGGATGTATCTTACAATTTTGAAAGGAAAGGCACTCAATGCTCACACGCATTGAATGCCTTTAATGATTATTTAAAATCTGCTACATATTCGCTGTATCCTTCTTGTTTCAATTCCTCTTTCGGAATGAAACGTAAAGCAGCCGAGTTCATACAATACCGAAGTCCGGTCGGTTTCGGACCATCCGAGAAGACGTGTCCGAGATGTGCATTCCCATGTCGACTCCGGACTTCCATCCGTTTCATGCCGATTGAGAAATCACTTTTCTCAATGATATTCCCCGGCTCAAGTGGTTTCGTAAAGCTTGGCCATCCTGTCTTCGAGTCATATTTATCGTTTGATGAAANNCGACGTAGATCCCGTCTGCCTTTAAGTCATGATACGGATTATCAAATGCCGGCTCTGTCCCATCTTCTTGTGTCACCTCGTACTGGATTGCGGTTAGTTTCTTTTTAATTTCTGCGTCTGATAATTTTGGATACGTTGGAAGGTTAAGTTTTGGTTGATCGTTCCAGTAGCGATTGATAAAGTCATCGCGTCCAGAAGCTGCCCGATAAAACTTATATTTTTTCTCATTCGTTAAATAATAATCCTGATGGTATGCTTCCGCTTCGTAAAAAGGACCTGCTGCAATCAATGGTGTGACGATTTTTTCATCAAAAACCTGTTGTTTCTCTAAATCCTGTTTCGATTGCGTTGCAATTTCTTTTTGTGTTTCATTCGTGTAGAAAATCGCTGTCGTGTACGATTCCCCTTGGTCGACGAACTGACCGTTTGCATCTGTCGGGTCAATCTGACGCCAGTAGACATCTAGTAATTGTTTATATGAGATGACGTTTGGGTCAAACGTGATTAACACCGCTTCCCGATGCCCTGTCGTCTCCGCCGATACTTGATTGTATGTCGGATTTTTAACATCACCGCCCGTGTAACCGGAAATGACCGATTTAACTCCTTTTAACTCCTCAAACGGTGGCTCCATACACCAGAAGCATCCTCCAGCTAAGATTGCCGTCTCTTCCGGTTGATAACTCAATTCCTTACTACCACTTGATTTTGCCTGCTGTTGCTGGAACACGAAGTATCCCCCGACCATGACGACGATGAGACCAATGACGGATAAAACTGTCCACATTCGTTTCTTCATCTCCCTTCGCCTCCTTTATTTAGCTTACGTTACGTGACGTTTATTGGATGTTATTTTATTTAACTGTACCGCGCTGTTGCTGGCTTGTCGTAGCATGTGCTTAAATGAAGCACATTCATTTATCTCTTCCTATGATCCTACTAATATATATGTTTTTAATAAAAAGCAGCTGACACATCGTCAGCTGCTTTTGTGTGTTCAAAATGATTAACGCACGCTTTCTTCTTTGATTTTTTGCGGCTTCATGATTTTTGCTTCTTTTTTCTGACGCATGCGTTCCGCATTCATCAGTCCCCCTAACATCAAAACAACAGCCGATAAATAGAACCATGTCATCAAGACGATGATTCCGGCAAGCTGACCGTAAAGACGGTCGTAACTCCCAAATTCAGCGTAGTAAGAGAAGAATTCCGAAACGACTTGCCAAGCAATCGTCGCGAAAATTGCCCCGGGAAGTACCTGACGAACCGTCAAATGGACACTCGGTAAGATCCGATATAATAAAATGAAAAAGACAAGTAAGAACAATGTCCCGAGTCCCCAGCGGAATAAGAACCAAATCCATGAGTAGTTCGTTACGAAATCAGCAACGATTGAAAAATGATTGATGAAACGTCGTGTTAGTTTCTCTGAAATCGGAACAATCAATGAAATCGGTAAGATGATCATCATCCCGATTGTAAAGGCGAAGTCTTGCAACAGTCCGCGCCAAAACGGTGCTTTCCGTGTCACTTCGAGCGCATCATTTAGCGAGCGGACAAGTGACTGGACCGACATCGAAGCAAGCCAAAAAGCGGCGATGAAACTGATCGAGGCAAGCTTAAAGCCGCCTTGATCAAAGATTCCGACGACGTTCCGCTGAATCAAGTCGTACGTTTCTGCTGGAGCAAATGGTCGAATCAAATCCAGCACGTTTTCCGACGTAAACGGTAAGAACGAGACGATCCCAACCACAAATAATAAGAATGGGAATAAGGACAACATCAGATAATAGGCGAGCTGAGCCGATTTATCAAAAAAGGCTTCACCAAAAAAACGGGCAAATACAGGTTTGATTAAAGACATACAAATTTCCTCACTTTCAACTCATTCTCTACACTATCCCCCATTTCATAACTTCTTTAAACTTTTGGGAGTCTTTTGAACTTATAACAACCTTATACATCATTCAAGTTTGGCGCTTCGTTTCTTCGCGGGGTACACTAGGAACAGAGATTGTATCGTGCTTGTTTTTCAGAAAGGATTTCGATTCGTGGACCTATTCATTCAATCCGAAGCAGAACGCTTCTTTACTTCTTATATAGAGCAATACCCCGAAATGTCCGGACGTCAGCAAGAAGTCATCCGTTCGATTCAAACGACAGGAACATATGAACAGACGGCTTCCGAGCTCGCATTCGGTGCTAAGCTCGCTTGGCGCAACAGTAACCGATGTGTGGGACGCCTCTTTTGGGAGCAACTTCATGTCTTTGACGCGCGGGATGCGTTGACCGTCGAAGCGGTCCGCGACGCGTTATTTGAGCATATCCAGTTCGCGACGAATGAAGGACGAATTCGCTCGACGATCACGATTTTTCATCCGACACGTGTGCGGCTGCATAATCACCAACTGATTCGCTACGCTGGTTATGAGACTGCAACAGGAATCATCGGCGATCCGGCTTCTGTCCAACTGACACGACAATGTGAAGCACTTGGCTGGACAGGGGCAAAAACACCGTTTGACATCCTTCCTCTCTTGATTGAACTCGATGGACAACGTAGTCTGCATCCGATTCCAGACGAGCTCGTGCTCGAAGTCAGCATCACACATCCTGACTATGACCTGTTTGATGGTCGCGAAGTCCGCTGGTATGCCGTACCGATGATTGCTGATATGCAGCTTGAGATTGGCGGTATTGTTTATCCGTGTGCCCCGTTCAACGGTTGGTATATGGGAACAGAAATCGGCGCTCGTAACCTCGCCGAT
>NZ_DJUM01000031.1:55406-70550 GCF_002440475.1 Exiguobacterium sp. UBA6282
GAACGCGCTGGTGTTACGATCGTCGATCACCATACCGCTGCGAAACAGTTCGCTCGTTTCGAAAAAAATGAAGCGGCATGCGGTCGTGATGTCACCGGGGAATGGTCCTGGCTCGTACCACCGATGAGTGGTGCAACGACGCATATGTTCCATAAAGATTACGACCCAGAAATCAAACGACCGAACTTCTTTCCAAAACCAACACAGACAGCGCCTGTGACGGGTTGTCCGTTTCACCAAGGAGTATTGAAATGAATTATGTCGAACAGTTACGTCGAAAAATCGGTCACGATCCGGTCATTCTCGTCGGTTCCGTTGTCCTCGTCGTGCAACATGAACACATTCTGCTGGAACAACGGAACGAAGCACAAGCTCGCTTCGGTTTGCCAGGTGGATTAATGGAATGGGCGGAATCACCGGAAGAGACCGCTCGTCGGGAACTCCTCGAAGAGACTGGACTGGAAGTCGAACGATTGACGTTACTCGATGTCTACTCCGGTCCGCAATACGTGACGACCTTAGCGAACGGAGACGTCTTTCAAAGCGTCACTCTCGCCTATATCGGTGAACATCCGATCGGAACGTTAAAGCAAAGTGACGAAAGCATCAAACTTCAGTTCGTTTCGCTAGACGACTTACCCGATCATTTGGTCGGTTCTCACGCTCGAATGATTGAAGACTACAAAAAACGCCGTTAAAGGATAGCGGCGTTTTTTCATTTGTTATAAAATGGAATAAATTCATTTTTAGAAAGGAGCTTTCAGATGAAACCACTTGTAATTGCTGGAATGTCCATACTCCTCAGTCTTTCATTAATCTCATCGACAGAAGCTGCTGCTCCTAAATCTGTCAAACAGACGTATACGATTGTCGATGCAAAAAACAAAAAGTATACTGTATCTGTTCAATCTAAAGCAGCATCCTGCCGAAAAGCGACAGTAGACGACTTTTGGTGGGTGAAAGGAAAGGATTCGTTATGCACTGGGAAGTTTTCTCTGTACGTAAATAACAAGTCGACAGCTTACCACTATACATTCTCGAAGGATTTTCCGTATGTGATTGCTACTCACGATTTTCGTACGAGCGGGAAATTGAAAAATGTATCCGGTAATCCGACTGTCTTTTCACTTTCTTTCCGAGAAACACCTTCTTACATGAGTTTAACTACATTCTCGATTCAAAACGGAAAATTAATTCGTCATCCAGGAACATTCATGTCTTACGGTATGCGACCTAAGATGAAAAGTGACTTGTTACAAGTTCCAATCTACTCGAATGCTGGAGACAAAGTCGGCTTTTTGTTCCAAGATAAAAAATTATCTAAAGGAAAATGGGTAAAAGGCAAAGAACACTCATTCTTATCCTCAAGTTTTAATAGCAAAACATATAAAAAAGGAGTTCAAGAATGGAACGCCTATAGCTCTAAGACGAATTACTTTGTAAAGTGACACTTACCTAAGTAAATAAAACCCTTATATTTTTGTATCTTAAAGTAGCATACATAAAAATTTAAGGGTTTTTGTATTTAAAATCATTCCCTTCTTATTTTAGTGACTGACGCATGATGTATTGCTTCAAATCCCGTTGTATCCATCCTTCAGCACGTAATGCTTCCCACACTTGTACATCTGTCGATTGATAATGATAGGTCGTTCCCGGTAAATGGCGGACGATTTCTGTCGCATGCCTTGCTTTATGTTCTGCTGGACCGACGACCGATAATAAAGCAGCCTCCGCTACAGCGACGACACTTTCCTCGAGTTGATAATAATTTGCCTGCAAGCGTTGCATGACATGTGGATCTTGTTGCCAGATGTATTCTCCTTGTCCACGATACTGTTTTAAGAACTCTGTTTCTTCGATCGCTGGCAAAGCGGATTTTTGATGTTCATCGGTTAAATGAAAATATCCAATTTCTCCAACAATCTTGTAGTGAAGTGATTGATACAATCGAATCGCCGGATCGTTCCCTTGAATGACTTCAAGCATCAGTTCATCCATTCCGATTTCCTTAGCGTGGCTCAGTTGCGCTTGGTACAAGGCTTTTGCAATACCAAGTCGTCGATACTGCGGTGAAATGCCCAGCCCTCCACATCGCATGATGCGTTGACCATCGATTTCCTTCCAACCGTTCAGCCAAAGACCAACCGGTTTTTCTCCATGATAGGCAATAAACGAATGTTCCAACTGGTTTCCGTCTCGCTCGAGAATTCGCTTCTGAAACTCTGCTTCTGATAAGTGCAGCGGAATCAGATAATCTTGAAATCCATCCTGCATCGTTTGATATGCTGTTTTTAAGTCAGGCGCGCGTTGAATATGAATCATCGAAAAACCTCCTTTTCCACTGAGCAGTTTCGCTATCTTTCTTACGATTTCCTGCACACAAAAACACCCTTGTCGCCAAGGGTGCCCTACTTATTGAATTTTAGAACGGCTACGTCCGTAACCAAAGTAAACAAGCAGTCCGATTGCTGTCCAAACGAAGAAGGCAATCCATGTGAATTTCTGTAAGTTGACCATCAACATGATACAAGCGAGGACTGATAGAATCGGTAAGACTGGTACGAACGGAACTTTAAAGGCACGCTTCAAATCAGGACGCGTCCGGCGCAGAATGATGACTGCGATTGAGATGAGCGCGAATGCTGCTAGTGTTCCGATGTTGATCAATTCAGCAAGTGTACCGAGTGGCACGAATCCAGCAATCAAACCAGCGATTGTTCCGAGAATCCATGTCGCTTTGACCGGTGTGTGTGATTTTTCATTAACATCCGAGAAGACTTTCGGTAAAAGTCCGTCACGGCTCATCGCGAACAAGAGACGAATAAGACCAAATGTCATAACGAGGATGACCGTCGTCATACCAACGATGGCACCCAAGTCAACAAATCCAGCAACCCAGTCTTGACCTGCGACTTTTAACGCAAGCGATACGGGACTATCGACACCCTCGAACTGTTTGAATGGAACGATTCCGACCATGATAGCCGAAACGACGACGTATAGAACGGTAACGATCGCAAGCGATCCCAAGATTCCGATTGGTAAGTTACGTCCTGGGTTTTTGACTTCTTCTGCCGCTGATGTAACCGCATCGAACCCAAGGTACGCAAAGAAGGCAATCGCCGAAGCTTGTAAGATCCCACTCATACCAAACGGAGCAAATGGTTTATAGTTGCCTGGTTCGACATACCAAATCCCGACGACGATGAAAAGAACAACGACGGCAACTTTGACGAGTACCATGACATTGTTGACGCGTTTTGTTTCTTTAATGCCAAGCGAAAGCAAGAGCGTGATGACCATTAAAATCAAGAATGCCGGTAAGTTAAAGAATGTCTCGCTTCCCGGTACAGCTCCTGGTGCAGCTGTTAAAGCCGTCGGTAAATGGACGCCGAAACCTGCTAAGAGCGACTGGAAATATCCTGACCAGCCAGTTGCAACGGCACTTGAAGCGAGTCCATATTCTAAGATCAAACACCACCCGATGATCCAGGCGACAAGTTCCCCGATCGTTGCGTATGTATACGTATATACACTACCTGAAACAGGAATCATCGACGAGAATTCAGCATAACAAAGGGCTGCGAGTGCACAGACGACTGCAGAAATAATGAATGAGATCGGTAAAGCTGGTCCAGCATAAAGAGCACCCGTTCCTGTTAGAACGAAAATTCCGGTTCCGATGATGGCACCGATTCCAAGTAAAATAAGGTCAAACCCTGATAAATGACGTGCCAGTTTGGAATGTTGTTTCATATCCATCATTACACTGACATCTTTCTTGCGAAGCAAACTCATGTTTCATCCTCCGAACTTTTCTCTTTTTTCTGAATATTCAAATCATTGAGGTAATTGACTTTCTAATCATAACAAACGATGTCAGGTTCGATAAGTCTTTTTTTCTGTATTTTTTCACAAAGTGGTCAAACCACTTTTGTGAAAATACGACAACGCTTTGATGCATCAACGCAAAAACGCCCTTTCCCCTAAAGTTAGAGGAAAGGGCGTACTCTCATTACGGACGATCATTAGGGTGATCGAGGTTTGGACGATTGTTAGGATGATCGAGGTTTGGCCCTTTATGATCATTTGGGTCAATCGGATAATCATCTTGTTGTGCTAAATCATTTTCTGGCAACGCACCTTTTGGTGTACCATGTGTCGTTTCATCTGTTGAAGATGAACGCGCTGAACGTGGTGCACGATCTGGTGTGACATCATCCGCTGCTTGTGACGCAGCACCTTTTGCTGCATCTTTCAAACTTGGTGAAGAAGAAGTCGATGCAGACTTACTTGGAAGATTCGATGTATCGACTTCCGTGTTCTCTGCTTTCTTTTGCAAACGATCGAGGTAACGCGATGCATTATCACGTCCACCGAGACCAAAGGCAAGACCGAAAGCAAGCGCAAGTGCTCCAAGGATCAAGATGAAGGCTGAGTTGACGATTGTATCCGCAACACCCAATTGATCAAGTGCCATGAAGACAGCAAGTGCAAGAATCGCATACTTCGCAACGATTGAGAGGACTTTCAGTTCAGAGTTACCGAACAGGCTGTCCATCGTACGTTTGACAAGGTTGCTGACGATGATACCGATCGCGAGAATGATGATCGCTGTCAAGACGCTTGGCAAGAAAGCAAGGACGGCACGACCGAGGTCGACCATGAAATCAAGACCAATCAAATTGAAGGCTTCGACGACGAAGAGAACGACGATGACGATCTCAACGAGTGCACCAACGATGGAAGCTGGTGATGTAGACGCTTGATTCGCATCCCACGTCCCGATTTTCAAGTGACGTGTTAGATTGTTGAATCCAAGACGTGACAGGAGATCCGTAACGAATTTCTTGATGAAACGTCCGACATAAAGACCGACAAGAATCAGAACGACACCGACAATGATATTCGGAATCATACCTAGGACATCGTTCAACATGTTGATCGCTGGTCCTGTAATTCCTTTAATATTTAATTGATCAAGTGCTGAAATCGTGATTGGAATCAGAATCAAGATGAAGACGACTGTTCCAAGAATCGACGACAGTGATTTCGAATCTTTTTGATCATTTGACCCAAGATTGAAGCGAGATGCAAATTTATCCGTTCCAACAGCATGAAGGAAATTCGTCACGATATCGCGGACGATTTTCGCTACGAGGAAGCCAACGAAGAAGATGGCTGCCGCAGCAATCAAGCGTGGAATGAATCCAAGGAATGACGATAACAATTGGCTAAACGGTTGTGAGACACTCTCAATGTTCAACGCACCAAGTACACCTGGTAGGAACAGAAGCAAGACGAGGTAGAAGACGATCTCCCCTGCGATTTTTGGATAAGCTGAAAGATCTGTCTGACCTTGAAGCATCTTGTTCGAACGTACTTTGTCGTTCGCCATCAGCTTCGTACCTGCTTTGACGATGATCATGCGGAGAACGACCGCGATGACATATGCCAAGAGGAGGATGAGGGCTGCTTTCAGGATATTTGGGATTGCCGCGAGCAATGTACTCATCGTATCCGCAAGTGGTCCCGCAATGATGTTCAGATTAAGGATATTGAAGACCAAGATTAGGACGAAGACCATGAGAACCCAAAAGACGACAGTCCCGATAATTTTTTCAGGTGTCCACTTTTTCTTCTTTGGTGGCGCTCCTTCTTTTTGAGGCGATAACTTGTTGACGACTCCAGATTTCTCTAACGCTTTTTGAATCCCGTTCGCAATCAGCTTAGCAATGAGCCATCCAATTAAAAAGACGATGATCGCTCCAAGCAAGTTGCCGAGTGATCCGAGAATGCCGTTCAAGTTCAACGACGTTCCGTTCCAAATGTTATTCATCTTTTCACACTCCTTCACCTAAGATAAAATTATATATTTCTAACACTTCTTTAATTTCCCCAGCTAAAGGATTTGTTAAACCCTTACCTGTACCAGAATGTGGCGTTTCTTGTTTTTCCTACAAGAAATTGGATAACTACGGTATGTGAAAATACACATTTACAATAATCGTTTCTAAAAAAAAGCAGCATCGTCTACATGACGACACTGCCTTATATCATACGACTTCTTTTTCAGAGAATTGGCTGTTGTACAGATCCGCATAAAATCCATCTGCCTCGAGTAATTCCTTATGAGTACCTTGTTCGATGACACGCCCTTGATTCATGACGAGAATCAAATCAGCATCTTTGATCGTCGACAGACGGTGAGCAATGACGAAACTCGTCCGTCCTTCCATCAACCGTCGCATTGCTTGCTGGATGAAGACCTCCGTCCGTGTATCCACACTAGAAGTCGCTTCATCAAGGATCATGATCGGAGGATCGGCAAGAACTGCCCGAGCAATCGTCAACAATTGTTTCTGACCTTGCGAGATGTTCGAAGCTTCCTCATTCAAGACGGTATCATACCCGTCCGGCAATGTCCGGATGAAATGATCAGCATGTGCGGTCTTCGCTGCCGCGACAATCTCTTCTTCGGTTGCTCCATTTTTACCGTAAGCAAGATTGTCTCGGATCGTACCGTTGAAGAGCCACGTATCTTGTAAGACCATACCGAACGTCGTCCGTAAGTCTTCGCGTGACATCTCACGGGTATCGATACCGTCAATTCGAATCGTCCCGCCGTTTAATTCATAAAAGCGCATCAATAGATTGATCATCGTCGTCTTACCGGCACCCGTCGGTCCAACGATCGCGACGGTTTGTCCCGGTGCGACATCAATGTTCATATCCTCGATCAAGAGATCGTTTCCGTAACCAAAATCAACGTGTTCGAATGCAACGGCTCCTTCAGCCTGCGCAAGACGATGCGTCGTCACTTCCTTGATCTCTTCTTCTTCGTCCAGTAATTCGAAGACACGTTCCGCTGCTGCGACCGTCGATTGGACGATGTTCGCGATGTTCGCCGTTTGTGTGATTGGTTGCGTGAACTGGCGTGTATAGGTGATGAACGCTTGGATATCCCCGATCGAGATCGCCCGTTGCGTGACGAGAATCCCGCCGACGATACTGATCAGAACGTAACTGATATTCCCGATGAACATCATCATCGGCATGATGATCCCGGAGATGAACTGTGCTTTACGTCCTGCTTCATACAACTCCTCGTTGACGGCATCGAACTGCTCGACCGCTTTGCGTTCATGTCCGAACGCCTTGACGACAGAGTGTCCGGTATACATCTCTTCGACGTGTCCGTTCAACTGACCGAGTGTCCGTTGTTGATCGGCAAAGTATTTTTGGGATCGTTTCAAAATCGGACGAATCGCAAAAATCGAGACCGGCAACGAGACAAGTGAAATCAGTGTTAACAATGGACTAATCGTCAGCATCATGATTAAAATCCCGACGATTGTCACGATCGACGTGATGAATGAAGTCACACTTTGTTGTAACGTACTCCCGATCGTATCGATGTCGTTCGTCACACGGCTTAGTGTCTCCCCGTTCGGACGACCATCATAGTATTTTAATGGCAAGCGTTCGAGTTTATGATTGACGTCCTCACGTAAATCGTAGACTGTTTTTTGAGCGATGCCCGACATCAAATACTGTTGCAAGTAATTGAACAGACTACTGATGATATACAGTCCAGCGAGCCACAAGAGGATCTGTCCGATTTTCGTGAAATCAATTTCTGCTCCTGGTACACCTTGGAATTTCGCATACGCACCTTCAAACAATTCCGTGATCGCCGTTCCCATGATTTTCGGACCGGCAATCATGAAGACTGTACTGAGGATCGCTGCTAAAAAGACACCGATCAGTGCCGTCCGACGCGGACGCAGATACCGAAGCAGGCGTCGGAACGTTGCTTTGAAATCCTTTGGTTTTTCACCAAGCATCATCATATTTCCGCCACCGGGACCACCAGGCGGAGGACCGCCGGCAGGTCGTTTCTTCTCACTCATGCGATTTCCTCCTCTGATAGTTGTGACTTAACGATTTCCTGATAGACGGCGTTGCTCGCAAACAACTCGTCGTGCGTGCCGATTCCAGCGACTTTCCCTTCATCAAGGACGATGATTTGATCGGCATCGATGACGGTACTGACACGTTGAGCAACGATCAAGACCGTCGCTTCGCGTGTTTCTTCCCGTAACGCTTTCCGAAGAGCCGCATCGGTCTTGAAGTCGAGCGCTGAAAAACTGTCATCAAAGACATATAGATCTGGTCGACGAACGAGGGCCCGAGCAATCGACAACCGTTGTTTTTGCCCACCAGAGACGTTCGATCCGCCTTGTTCGATCCGCGCATTGTAACCATCCGGCATCCGTTCGATAAAGTCCGTCGCTTGCGCGATGTGCGCTGCATGCGCGACCTCTTCATCTATCGCGTCCTCTTTCCCGAAACGAATGTTTTCGGCAATCGTACCTGTGAACAGTAACGCCTTTTGGGGAACGAAGCCGATTTTCGACCGCAGTTCCTCTTGCGGTACGTCCTGGCTATTAACGCCATTGACGCGAATGCTCCCTTCCGTTACGTCATAAAAACGGGGAATCAAATTGACGAGCGTTGATTTACCAGAACCGGTCCCACCGATCACAGCCGTCACTTCACCTGGTCGTGCCGTAAAACTAATATCGGATAAAACGGGTGTCTCAGCTCCTGGGTAACGGAACGTGACACGATCAAAGACGAGCGTTCCTTTTTCACGGTCAGCGGTTTGTGTTCCCTCATCTGTCATTGTTGGTGTCATCTCGAGGACTTCATTGATCCGTTTCGCCGAGACGGCTGCCCGCGGAATCATGACGAACATGACTGAAGCCATGACGAGAGCGAACATGATTTGCATGACGTACTGGATGAACGCCATCAAATCCCCGATCTGCATGCCGCCATTATCGATCCGGATTCCCCCGAACCAAATGACACCGACGACCGTCAAGTTCATGACGAGCATCATCACTGGCATCAAGAACGCCATGATTTTATTGACCTTGATCGAGACTTCTGTCAAATCCGCGTTCGCTTTTGTCAATCGCACTTGTTCATCACGTTCCCGGTTAAAGCCACGGATGACACGGATCCCGGTCAAGTTCTCCCGCAAGACGAGGTTCAGACGGTCGAGTCGCTTTTGAACTTTCCCAAACAACGGAACCCCTTTCCACAAAATCAACAGGATTGAAATCACAAGGACCGGCATCGCCGCGACGATGACGAGTGAGAGTTTGGCATCTTTTGAGACGGCCATGATCAATCCACCGATGAACATGATCGGTGCACTGACGACCATCCGTAACATCATGATGACGACTTGTTGGACTTGCGTGATGTCGTTCGTCGTCCGCGTGATCAATGACGCCGTTCCGACTTGGTCGAACTCTTGCAGGGAAAATCGTTCAACATGGTTGAAGACTTGGCGACGGATATCCCGTCCGAGTCCCATTGATGCCTTCGACGAATAATAACTAGCGGCAACGGCAGCTAACGCTCCGATGCCGGTAATTCCGAGCATGACGGCACCAATTTTCCAAATGTAGGCGGTATCGCCGGTGACGACTCCTTTATCAATGATGTCTGCCATCAGTGTCGGCAAATAGAGATCAGACATTGATTGTGCGAAAACCAAGACGAGCACCGCGAGTACTGCCCATTTATACACCGTCAATCGTTTGAGTAACTTAATCATCCGAGCATCCTCCTTTCATTTCTGGCTGTAAGATACGTCCGATGCCTTCTGCAATCTGAGCATGCGTCGCAAGCATCTGTTCGAATACCTTTTGATCAATCGTCTCTAGAACCTGTTCGAGTTGACGTTGCATCCCCTTCTCTTGTTCTTGAATCTCCGTCACGAATTGTTGTCCCTGATCACTAAGCGATAGGACGACTTCTCGTCGATTTTCAGGATTCGTCTCCCGAATGACCCAACCGGACTGAACGAGGCCCTCAATCGACTGACTCAGTGTGCTCTTTGGTAAATGCGTATGTGTCGCGAGTGCTTTTTGCGAGATCGGTCCACGTGGCGCAATCGTCATCAAGCTATGAAATTGCGGTAAACTGAGTCCGTTTTCCTGCGCCGTCTGGTGTGCTGCTCGAACGAGATGTCGTTGTACATTCCAAAACGACTGCATCATCGCCGTTGAACGAACCGTTTCCGTTTGCTCCATCCTGTTTCGCCTCCTTGTTCCATTTCAAATCGTTCCAAAAGGAACAATTACTTATATGAATTAAAATACGCTGATTATTCCTGGTTGTCAACGAAAAGGCGATGTGAAAAATCACATAGTTTTGCTATGCTTTTGTAGAGAAGGAGTGGAGATAGATGAGACATGAGATGGGATTATATGAAGTACCGTTTCGTTCGATTGAACAACGGCTGAAAACGGTCGAAATTCGACTCAATGATCTGAAACGCCAACAAGTACAAGTCGGTGATCAGATTCAGTTCACGCATACGGAGACGAACGAGACGCTACTCGTCCAGGTGACGAAACGGGAGACATTTCAAGATTTTCAAGCACTGTATGAACACGTATCACAGGAATCCATCGACTGCGTCGGTTGGTCGATCGATGAACTCGTAACATCTACGTATACGATCTATTCACCAGAAGCCGAGCAACAGTACGGAGCACTAGCTCTTCATATCGAGTTATTGCCATAAAAAACGTCTTTTCTACAGTCAGCGTAGAAAAGACGTTTTTGAATTCATTCGGGTTCGACGTGAACATGGATATCATAAACTCCGTATTCTTCCGTCAGCGTATCCTCAACACGTGTCGCAATATCGTGCGCTTGATGGATATTCAAGGTGGAGTTGACGAGGATGACGACATCAACGACTTCATTGTTGCCGTAGTTACGTCCTTTGATCGATTTGATGCCTTTGACACCTTCGAGATCGAAAATGACATCTTCGTACATCTTCAGTTTCTTCTCATCAAAGCCATCTGTCAGTTCGTGTGACGCTTCCGTGAAGATATCCCACGCCGTCTTACAGATCAAGAAGCCGACGATGATCGCTGTCACGACATCAAGCCAGGGCATGCCGAACTGTGATCCGACGATCCCGATTGTCGTCCCGACACTGACCCAAGCATCGGATAGATTATCTTTCGCTGCCGCCATGACGGCTTTGCTTTCAATCTCCTCGGATAACTTCTTATTGTAACGATAGACGAAGTACATCACGAGAGCTGAACTAATTCCGACGTACGCTGCAAGAACATCAGGCGATTCCTGCTTGCCTTCGAATAACGTCGAGATCGTATCGATCAAGACTTGAAGACCGACTGCCATCATGATGAAGGAAGCTACGAGCGAGGCAATCGTCTCACTTTTCCAGTGTCCGTACTTGTGATCGTCATCTGCAGGACGTTGTGAGATCCGTAAGCCGATTAAGACGGCAATCGACGCGATGATGTCCGTCGCGTTGTTCAAACCGTCCGCCCGGAGTGCGGCGGAATCTGCTGTATAACCAATGATTAATTTTAAAGATGATAACAAGATATAGGCTGCAATACTGATCATCGCACCGCGTTCGCCGCGTTTTAGATTATCGTATTTTTGTTGTTCCATTCTCGTCGCCCCACTTTCTCTGCGATTAGCAAACCTCATCGTACCAGTCGGAAATCGAGTGTGTCTAGAGAAATCATTTTGTTTTGAACTAGGTAATTAACAAATACGCAATAATGTTTCCCTATACCAAATTGAATTCGATTACGTCATGTAGCTATTTTAAAGAAAATAGGTAGCATTATCTTAAAGAGCAACCAACTTTTTTGACTTGTCAGACTCTTTGACGAACATAATTCGTGCAAGTTCTGAAGGGAATCGGTAGACTAAAGATACAACACCAAGAGGAGGAGTTCTCACAATGGCAGAATTCATTAAGAGTGAAGAAACATTCAAGGAATTGATTTCAAGTGATGCACCGGTCATCATCAAGTTCGAAGCAGACTGGTGCCCCGACTGTAAACGGATGGATTACTTCATGCCGGACGTCGAGTCACAATTCGACCACTTACCAATCCATACGATCGACAAGGATGAGTTCCCTGAAATCGCATCGAACCACGATGTCATGGGGATCCCAAGCTTACTCGTCTTCAAAAACAATGAAAAACTGGCACATTTGCATAGTGCAAATGCGAAAACACCAGAAGAAGTTACAGCATTCCTAAAGCAAAACTTCAACTAAGCAAAAATAACCTGACGCCGCAGCGTCAGGTTATTTTTTATGTACCGATCTGATTTGGAGTGCTACTTCAATCCTTCTCAGCTTTTCTTAAAAAAGATGCGAGTGAACAGATTCGTAATCGTTCCAGCTATCGCTGCTTCGATCAGAGCGACGACCACAATCGATAAAATATCCTGCATACCTAGAGTTCCTAAGAAATTAATGAGATTCAGAATGAAAAAAAGAATAAAGAAAATCAGATAATCTCGTTTTCGCATCGTAGTCCTCCTACTCAATACGTCTTTGTCGTCTTTCATCGCTATAACACTACCATACATCAGGATTTTCCAAGGATTACATAATTGAAAGGAACAACGAACATCTACAAAAAAGTAGTCTTTCTCCTGCTCGAGAAAGACTACTTTTTCTTATTTAACGTTCACACGCAATACCGTCTTTATCCCGGTCACTCTTCGTGTTTAAGTTATACGTCGCAAGACTCACGTATGCCTTATATTTTGTTGCTTTGTAGATTGGTTTTCCATTCTTGTCATAACCCGTTCGATTCTTTAGCCCCGCTTTTTTCGCGACGCCACCTTTATAGGTCTTCTGCATTTCCGTACAGTTCTTAAAGGCTTTGGCTTTCGTCGCCGCTTCACTAGCTGCCGGAACATGGATCAAGGTGAGACTAACAACACCCGCGAGTATAAGCCGACTCCATTTTTTCATAGGGATTCCTCCTTTTTTCAAAAAACAACGATTCGTCTTTTGATTATAAGAGGTCATTTTTAGAAATTGTTCCCTTTTTTCATTTTTACGTCAATGATTTTTAAAATCTGACAATCAACGAATATAGGATGAGCTGACGAGGTCGTCTTTTAAGATTGAAGTCGGGATCTTAAATTCAACGATGCCCATATATCCTGGAGCGATGCTGTATTCATCAAACGACAGGACTAATTTGTGGTCTGTTGTAATATAGAAATTTTGCTTCGCGGAAATGCGCTTGAACTGTTCGCTCTCCGGTACATCTGGTGTTCCTTCGACAAAGTAGACTTTCCCTTCATCTGCCTTCATTTGCCGCCGCATCTCTTCCTTTAGATAATCACTGATCGTCGTGATATATCTGTCATTCTTGAACAAGGATGGTAACGTCAGGACAAGCTGTTGCTTCTTATCAATCGTATCGTACTGGACACTTTCCGCTGCACTCGCTCGTGTTTCGGTGACGGTTCGCCCGATCGACAACAAGTCATCTGTATCCGTCTTGACGTCGTAGCGGCTATCGACGGCAAATGCTCCTTCCTGTCCGTGCGTCTCTTGTTTGAACTTTTCATATAACGCTTGTCCTTCCGCGATATACTTTTCATTCAGCTGTTGCTCGAGCGCTTTGTCCGGTAACGTCACTTGGGGTGCTTTAATATCAGCCGACTGTTGTGTTTTCATCTCTTTCCAGTCGATCGTCACGATCTCAGTCAGTTGACCGAAGACCGGCACCTTCGCCATCGCGTCCGCAAATGATGTATTGCTATTTAATCCACCGACGAATAACGTGATGGCGGCCGCTGTAATCAACACGGATTGCTTCGTCCGCGAAGGACGAGTTCGACGCTCGACTCGGGCAATCATTTCATCGAGTTCTTTTGGGACCGGTGGTTGTTGGTAAGCCTGTTTCAGATCATCAAGTTTGTTTGACATCTAGATCATCTCCATTCAATTTCATTTTCAGTAAGGTCAACCCTTTATAGAGGCGAGACTTGGTCGTACTTAGATTCAGCTCTAAAATCGTCGCGACGTCTTTTAAGATCAAATCCTCGAAGTAGTGTAAGATAACGACTTCCCGGTACATGATCGGGAGCTCCTCGAGCGCCTGTCGCAAATCGGCATCCGGATATGTATCTTCTTTCGTTGCAACGAGTTCAATCAATCGATCCGTATCGTAACTGACGCTATGCTGCCGCTTCCGAATTGCATCGATCGCTGTTCGTGACAAAATCTGATAGAACCAGGCTTTCATCCGTTCATCATCCTCGAGTCGGTCGAGTGATTGTAACGCTTTTTGGATGCTGTCCTGAATGACATCCAGACTATCCTGTTCATTTTTCATATAACTGTAGGCTAACCAGTAGAGATTCGGTTTGTATTGCTTTAAAAAACGGACGAATGCTTTTTCCCGTTTTCTGATTTGGCGAGAGGTCATAGGCCGCGGCTCCTTTTTTCGATATCGTTCTGTGTATACATCATTAAGACGGGCGAGTCGAGAAAAAAGTTGACGACACAACAAAAAAAGGCGACACAAGGTCACCTTTTTGAATCAATAATTTAAATGCCGTGATGCATCATTCCAGACTTTTACGTGAAGCGTGATCAAGGCAATACCGTACAGAACACTCATGTATAACGAAAACTCACCAAACAGAACATCCGTCCAGGCATTTAATCCAAACAATGGGATGACGAACAGGAAATAGAATATGAACTGAACACTCGCAAGCCCATCAAACCAAATCGTCTCAGAAAACGCGCCTTCAAGTAACGAAACACCGTAAATGAATAACGCCGCAACGAGACCAATCCGGATATACCAGACCATAAGTCGAAGCGCTTTATCTTCTTTGATATAGAATAGAGACCCGACTAAACCAATAAGCCAGACAACGGAGGCAATGCTTTGCCATCCGTTAATCGTTCCGTCCGGATGGAGCATGGCGGACCATCCGTTAATTCCGATCATGACAAGTAAACCTAAAATAAAGATGAACCGATACGGTAAGTCCCTCTGACGCATGACGTTTCCTCCCCTGAAAACGAATAGATGTCACTTCTACACTTTACATTCCATATGATGGGTTTTAATCCTTTTTCTTTTACACATTTTTTCACCCGATCTCTATTGATTTTTTTATCTAATCCGGGCAAAAGGGGCTGACTCAAAAGTCAGTCTCTACAAAGATAAGGGTGGCAGAATGATAATCTGCCACCCTTATCTTTTAACAAAAAGAATGACGCGTCACACG
>NZ_DJUM01000031.1:70568-88166 GCF_002440475.1 Exiguobacterium sp. UBA6282
TTTTCCTTATACGCTTTGGGGAAGCGTAGCTTTATGTCGCTTGATCACGTTCGCATACCAATGAGCACTGTCTTTCCAAATTCGTTCCTGTGTCTCGAAATCGACATAAAGGATTCCGAAGCGTTTTTCGTAACCGAAGCTCCACTCGAAGTTGTCAAGAAGCGACCATAAGTAGTAGCCATCAATATTCATGCCTTCTTCGTTCAAATCCGAGATTGCTTGCAAGTGTTGCGCAACATAATCGATTCGGTTTTGGTCGGCGACCCGTCCTTCGATCAGCTCATCGTCAAATGCGGCTCCGTTTTCTGTAATATAGATTGGTAAATCTGTATATTCCGCTCGCAATCGGCGAATTAAGTCCTTGAATGCGTTCGGTGCAATGTCCCAGCCCATCGCGGTTCTGTCGTAGTCCGAATACGCAGCTTTTTGTAGAAAATCATTTGCTGCGCTGAATTCGACGAGGTTACGGCTATAGAAATTAATCCCGAGGAAGTCACACGGTACAGCAATCGTTTCCATGTCCCCTTCCTGGATGAAAGCAAACGAATGGACATATTTTGAGAAAAGATTCATCATGTCGACCGGATAATGTCCCTTAAAGACCGGATCAAGGAACCAACGATTCGCATAACCATCTGCATTATTCATCGCCAACCGATCATTGACCGAATTTGTCTTTGCATATTTAGGCGCCAGATTGAGTGTAATGCCGATCGGTGTCGTCGATTTCATCTCTTCCTTCAGCATCTCGACTGCTTTTCCGTGAGATAAGAGCAAATGATGCACCGCATGAACGGCTTCGTTCAGATCAGTATGGCCGGGTGCATGTTCCCCGATGTGATAGCTGAGGAACCCAGCACACCACGGCTCATTGTGCGTAATCCAAGAGTCGACGACTTCGTCAAGCTCCGTAAAACATGCCCGTGCAAAATCAAGGAACCAGTCGACCGATTCTCGGTTGACCCAGCCGCCTTCTTCGTACGCCCAGAGTGGCAAATCCCAATGATACAGTGTGACAGCCGGCTTAATGCCCTCTTCGCGCAAGCGTGTTGCAAGCTGCTTATAAAACGCCATGCCTTCAGGATTATAAATTCCTTTTTGCGGAAAAATCCGTGGCCAGGCAATCGAGAAGCGATACGTATCGACGCCAAGCTTCTTAATATGGGCGATGTCCTCTTCATAACGATGGTAATGATCACAAGCGACGTTACCGTTTTGCCAGTTGAAGACCTTGCCATCTTCTGCGCAAAACGCATCCCAGATGGAAGGCGTCCGTCCGTCTTCGTTGTAAGCGCCCTCGATTTGATACGACGATGTGGCTGTTCCGAATACAAAGTTTGGTGCAAATTTCATGTATGTCATCTCCTTTGACGAATTATTCTTTGACGGCACCAGCCGAGATACTGCTAACGATATACTTCGAGAGGAACAAGAAAGCGATCATGATCGGCACGACGGAAATCGCGATGCCGAGATACAGTGACCCTAAGTTCTCTGCGACTTGTGAACCTTTTAAGAATCCCATCAAGACCGGGAGCGTATACTTTTCCGGTGAGAAGAGTAAGACGAGCGGCATGATGTAGTTATTCCACGAACCGATGAAGGTGAAGATCGACATGGTCGCGATCGCGGGCATCATCATCGGTAAGGCGATCGTATGGAAAATCCGCCATTCGCTTGCTCCATCGATACGCGCTGCTTCAATCAAACTGGGATGGAGGACCGTCTGGACGTACTGCCGGATGAAGAACACGGTGAACGGGCTAGCAATAGCCGGTACGATGAGCGGAATGAAGCTATCGAGCAATCCTAAGTTTTTGCTGAGCTCATAAAAACCGATCAATCCGAGCTGTCCTGGAATCATCATCATGATCAGCATGAACACGAACAAGACATTTTTTCCTTTAAATTGATAGAATGCAAAACCGAATGCGGTCAGGGCGGAAAAGTATCCCGACAAGACGGTCACGAGTACAGCAATGATCAAGCTGTTTTTAAAGCCGGACCAGATATTGACGTACGAACTCAACGCCGCGTAGTTGTCAGAAAGCGAGTTGCCCGGGATCAAAGAAAAGCCGGACAGGACTTCTTCATTTGACCGGGTTGCGTTGACGATCATCATCAAGAATGGAATGATGCAGGCAATCGTCAAGGCAATCAATGCGAGGTAAATGATCGTTTTTCCAAGCCATGGTTTTTTCCGTTTTGGAGGCGGCGTCAATCGAAGCGGATGCTCCGAGCGTTCTGGTTGTTCTTCCGTTTGTGGCACGAGCCGGCGTGCTTCTGCATTTCGTTCCATCGGTCAGGCTCCTTTCGGTGAACGTTCTTTTCGGAACATCCCTTTGAAGACGATGATTGAAAAAACAAGAGTGATGGCAAACAACCCATAAGCGACAGCTGCAGCATAGCCATAGTTGTTGTATTTGAATGCCTGGTTATAGAGATACAGCACCATCGTATTCAGTGCCCCGTCCGGCGCCCCAATTCCATCTGTGATCAGCATCGGCAGGTCGAACAATTGCAAACCACCGATCAGTGAGGTGATCATGATATACAATAAGATTGGCTTGAGCAGCGGCAAAGTGATTCGAGAAAAAATTTGCCATCGGGTCGCTCCGTCAATCAAGGCCGCTTCAAAATAATCTTTCGAGATGCCAGACACGCCTGCCATGACGACGATGAACGAGTGACCGAGCCACATCCATGTCAGGATGAGCGAGACAGATACTTGTGCCGTAACAGGTTGTGTCAACCAGTTGATTGGCTCTGAAATAATACCGATCTTCATCAACATCATGTTGAGCGAGCCATGTTGCCAGTCGAGCAAGATTCCAAACAGTAACGCCACGGAGCTGATCGTAATCAAGTTCGGCAGATAAAAGGTCGCTCGGAAGAACGCGAGCCCCTTCAATTTCAATTGGAGGTCGGAGAACAGCAATGCAAGCAACAATGCCCCGCCAATTTGTAAGGTAAAGTTGACAGCCCAAATCTTGATCGTGTTAAAGAACGCTTCGATGAAGTAACTGTCACTCAGTAGCCGAGTATAGTTCGCAAGACCAACGACTTGTTCCCCTTCAGCCCCCGTATAGTTCGTAAAGCTGTAATAGAATGTCAGGGCGACCGGATAAATACTGAAGATCAGGAAGACGATCCAAAACGGTGCGATGAAGAGATACCCAGTGCGATCGATTTTTTTCACAGGTTAAGCTCCTTTCTTCCATGAGAAAAGGTGAGGCAGGATGCGCCCCACCTGCTCGTTATTCGGGTACTTTTACATCAGGGTACGCGTTTTTGACTTTTTTATAGAATTCCGTAAGAGCTTCGTCCTTCGATTGTTTTCCGCGAACATACTCTGTCACGGCAGCTCCATAGAGCGTGTCAAGTTGTTGATCATACTTCGTGACGATGCCTGGTTTGATTTGGTCTGCTTGCTTTAAGAAAAATTCGTAGTTGTTCTGACCATCCAAGAACTCTTCTTTAAAGTTGGTCTTGATTTTATCCGTGACTGGCTTGAATGCTAAGACGTCACCCGTTTCCTTTGCCCAGTCTGTCAAGAATTCTTCGTCCTGCGTCATCATTTTGACGAAATCATAGGCGAGTTTTTGTTTTTTCGAATCTTTGTAGACGCCTAACCATGTTCCGCCCCAGAAGTAAGGACTCGGTCCGCTCGTGACAGCCCAGTCTCCTGCGGATTTTTTCACGTTTTCCTTCAAGACGCTATGCAGTCCCCAAGTCGGTAACACATAAGAGAAGACCTCTGTCTGAATTTCCTTGCCATTCTCTTTGACTTTGACTGGTTTATCCATGCCGGCGTACCACGATGGTGACCATTCCGGTGCAAGGGCCGTATATTGTTTCGTACGGAGTTCTTTTGCGTAGTCCATATATTCTTTTCGCGCATCGGTCAAGACGAGCTCCTGCTTGTCGTTGACCCATGGTTGTGGATCATTGCCTTGCACGAACCAGCGAATCGATCCTTCATCCGGGAACATTTTATAGCCTTTTTGCTTCATTTTATCGGCGACTTCAAACACCCCATCCATTGAATTCATCATGCCGCCGATTTTTTTCGGGTCATCTGTTCCGAGTACTTTTTTCGCAATGCTTCGTTTGTAGTAAATGCCTCCTGGCGTCGTTTGCCAAGAGAGCGCACGCACGTTTCCTTCTTTATCTTTCCCCATGTCAAATACATACGGAATATAGTCTTTTGCGGCGTCATCTGCATTAAACGGCTTTTCGGATAAATTGGCCCAGTAGCCAGCGTCGACCCATTGCTTCAAGAAGGCGATTTCACCCGTGAAGATATCTGGTGCCCCGACGCCACTTTCAAGAGCTGGTTTCAACTTCGTCGGATAGTCGGCCATCGGCACGATCGTCAATTCGACTTTGACGCCATTCTTTTCTTCAAATTTTTTGATTGGTTTTTTTAATTCATCCGTAAACGACCAGATCTTTAAGACCTCTTTGCCACCACTTGTAGTGTCTTCGCCACTTCCCGTACATCCCGCTAAGACAGTTGCCGTCATGGCACCAATCGTCATTGCACTAATGAACGCCTTTTTCATTTCATCCCATCCTTTTTTAATAGTTTTTAAGTAAGCGGTTTCAATTTAATCTTTTAATTCGAAAGCGCTTTCGAAAATGACAAGAGAATAATCGAAAGCCCTTTCGGAACTGCCGTAAAAATAATTTCGGAATCGCTCTCGCGTTTTCTCTCTGACAACCAGCGAGAGCGATTCCGAAATCGTCGCACGTCACACAGGTACAGGACCTGTCGAATGACGAACGATCAACTCGACGGGAATGACGTCTTGTGTCGTCATCCGCTGTTTATCGACAATTTGTTCGATCAAGACTGAAGCCGCATGCTGACCAATCGTTTCCGTATCTTGCCGGACAGTCGTCAGCTTCGGTGTGATATACTTCGCCATCTCGATATCATCGTAGCCTACGAGTGAGATATCTGTTGGAATCTGTAAGCCAGCTTCATGAATCGCTTCAATAGCGCCGATTGCCATTTGGTCCCCTGCCGCAAAGACAGCAGTCGGTCGATCCGGTAGCACCAACAATTCTTGCATCGCCCGTTTTCCTTCTTCTCCGGAAAACAACCCACCGTTTGCAATATAGCCGTCCGGAATCGGCAAACCGAACTGAGTCATTGCTTGTTTATAACCTTCGATCCTTGCTGCACCAGCATCCGTCGTCGTATCGCCAGCGATATGCGCAATCCGGCGATGACCTAATTCATATAGATGCTCGACGGCTAGTCGCCCACCCGTAATATTGTCGGAATAGACGACGCTACAATCCGGACTGTACATATCAACGACAACGATCGGAATCGTACTTTGAATCAATTCTTGAACGTGCAGATCCAACTGGTCCGAACAGATGACGACAATGCCATCAACTGCTCGGTGCCGAAAGTGCTCCAAGTAACTCATGTCCCGATTACGTAAATTTCGTGATGCAAAAATCAGATCATAACCTTGTTGCTCCGTTGCTTTCCGGAAGCTTTCAATGATCGCATTAAAGAACGGATGCATCATGCCGACACCATGTGCTTCTGAAAACATGACACCAATCGTCCACGAACGTTTTGTCGAGAGCGATTGAGCATGCGCATTCGGCAAGTATCCCATCTCAGCTGCCGCCTGGACGATCTTCGCTTTCGTCTTTTCACTGACATCTGAATAATTATTTAAGGCTTTCGAGACCGTCGTGATCGAAAAACCAGTCATCTTCGCTAAATCATAAATTGTTCCCATACTACTCACTCCATTTCACCGAAAGCGCTTTCGATAAATTTAGTATACGAAGTCTTTCTGGAAGTTGCAACCTATTTTTTATAAAAATCAGATAAATTGAAACCGTTATCATTTATACTAAATAAATCAGCAACCCACTCTTTTTATACGAACAAATGTTTGGTATACTAAAAGAAACACATTCTCCCTTTTGAAAGGAGCTTTCCCATGCCGATTAATCCGTATCTTGTCTTTAATGGAAATACCCGTGAAGCGTTGACGTTTTACAAGGAGGTGTTTCAGGAAGAAATGCCGGAAATCATGGAGTTCGGACCAGGTCCTGGACCGGATGGTCAACCGTATCCACCGGAGCACCAGACACTGATTTTACATGCGCAGCTTATCGTCCATGGCACACGTCTCATGTTCTCAGACGCGATGCCGCAAGATCCTGTGACGTTCGGACAAAACATTACGTTAGCCCTTCACTTAGCCGATGTGGAGCTATTGCACGAAACGTTCGCGCGGCTCGCTGAAGGCGGCAAGATCATCATGCCGATTCAAAAGACGTTTTGGAGTGAAGCCTACGGTATTGTCGAAGATGCGTTTGGCGTACAATGGCAGGTTAATCATGAAACGAGTATGGGCTAATGAATAATGATCCGGCTTTTAGAAGCCGGGTCATTATTCATTCAAGAAACAAGTGTAGCGCATTATACATTGAAGGGAGGGGTTCCTATTGAATCACCAAGAGCTGTATACGATCTTTCCCCAGCTCGTCTTATATCCGAACTTATTTTATCACAATGCGAACGGAATCCGCTTTGAGCTAGGCGATTCAACATTGCTCAAAAACGTTGGTCTAGATGATCCGAATTATCTAGAGTCCGCCTATCGAAAAGCCCTAACCTTATTCGAAGCCATTCATGCTCCATCTGATCTTATCACATGGATCGTGCAGGTCAGTCCCTACAAAAGAACAAGCGGTTGGAAACCGGTCGTGCATAGTGGATTTGTGAAGTACTTGAAGTCCCCTTCCTTCCGCTATCGCCTGCGGTGCGATCGTACACCGCAATATGTGGAAGAGCATCCCTATGCTACATACACATTGTCTTTGACCTGTACNNTCGCCCTTCTTTTATCCATCGTACCTTTTTCTTTAATCCGAGACGAAAGAGTCTGTTTCACATCTATGATGACCGAGGCTGTGACCTGATCGGCGAAACACCTGACGCTATCCGTGATCTCTACGATGATTATAAGCATTGGATATTGAACTATGATAAAAACACTATTGATCAGACATTCTCACTATAAAGAGGCGATTCTTTGACTTAGAATCGCCTCTTTATTAGCTCTCGCTTAAATTAAAGAAGTCGAACGCACAGTCGACTGAATCAACTGCTTCACCCAAGCTTGTCTTGCTTTTACTGAAAACTCTTCATTTCCAAATACCTCTACTCTAAAGGGCAGCGTTTTTAACAACTGATGTTCCAATGCTTTTCGTTCCCTTAAGATTGCAATCGTCCCTTCCACTCCTAATAACGAGTGATTCACACCATATGCTTGCTCCGTGTAATAGGATACGAATCCGTCCGCCCATTCTGGTGGACGCTCTTGTAATGCTTTACGGAAGCTTCTCTCTACATCCTGTTGATCAACATAGACGAGAACAGGTTGTAGCGGCGTAATGATTGTCGCTATGCGTTCGATGTACGCTTGTAACGTCGCTTCCGGTAGATCGTATTTGATGAGCCCCATCGTCAATGGATTTTGTAAAAAGCAGCATTCAAAAATATACGTTGTATTCGCTATCAAAGCTTGAGCAACGAACGCTTCCCACTTCTTTAGTATCAGTGATTGATGTAACTCGAACGGTAGTTCATAGATATCACGTGCTCGCAAAAATGAAAGCGCAGCTTCAGCAACATTCTGTTTTGACTGCCACTGACGATATGATACAAGCACATAATCATTGAACACCTCAGCAAATCGTAAGACATCGAGTGAAGCGTACTTACTTTGAAACTCTACCCATTCACTAAGCGTTAAGTAAGCGACACTCTCATAATCCGCAGGATGATTGAGGTCTCCTTCGATATGAAGACGCGTATTGATTTGTTGCTCTTGGAGTAGACGAGTCAATGCTTCAGCTGTTGTTGTTTTGCCTGAGCCTGGGAGCCCTTCAACTATAAATAATTTTGTCATTAGTTCTTTTCCTCCTGACTAAATAGCATGTTTAAAATTCATATGCTATATAGATTACAATTTATAGTATTATTTAGTTATATAAATTACATTATATTACATGCGATTCAAATCATGTATCATTACCTTGAGAGGATTTCATACAGTGAAAAATCTTTATTTTGAAAAACGTAAATTTACTTATAGTGACGTAATCAATACACATTCGGATTTTATAGACGATTATCCAATCGTTTACCTATTGTACAATTCAACTAAAGAACAAGCATATGTAGGGCAAACGGTTCAAAAAAACCAAAGATTAAAATCCCATTTAAAAGATTCTCGACGTAAACAACTTGATCAAACAATTTTAATTGGACACGAGCAGTTTAACCAATCGGCCACTTATAACATAGAGTCTAATTTGATCAATTTTCTGATTGCTGACGGTCATTATAAGTTGCAGAACGTCAGTCAAACAGCCTCTCGCTATACTCATAATTATTATCAAAAGTCCTTTTTTAATGAGACGGTCTTCGAAAACATTTGGCAACGATTGCGTGAAGAAAGCATTGCTAAAGGAACACTTGAACACCTACGCAATAAAGATGTATATAAACTCTCTCCATATCGTGAATTGTCTGAGCAACAACTCGAAGTAAAACAAGCAATACTAGAATATTGCAAAATAAATATTACACAATCAGGACATCATGTATTTATTGTTGAAGGAGATGCCGGGACAGGCAAAAGTGTTTTGCTTAGTTCTTTATTCAATACAATCCAGGACCTGTCGAAAGATACAAGTTCCGCTCTTTATCAAACAGACAATTACCTACTTGTTAATCATAGTGAAATGCTAAAAACGTATAAATCGATTGCGGGAAGCTTACCGAACCTGAAGAAAAAACAATTCCAAAAACCTACACCATTCATAAACACACTAAGTAATCAAAACATGATGGTAGACATTGTACTAATTGATGAAGCACACCTCCTCTTAACAAAAGAAGATACGTATAATAACTTCCATCAAAAAAATCAGCTGAACGAAATCATCACACGTAGTAAAGTCACTATTCTAATTTTTGATCCTAAACAAGTGTTAAAAATCAAGAGCCACTGGGGACGTAATACTCTTCAGGAAATCGTCGGTCCCTTCGCAACGAAAACGTTACGATTATCCAAGCAATTTCGGATGCGAGCTAGTCAAGAAACATTACATTGGATCAATCGTTTTGTAGAACGAGAAATCTTACCGTTACCATCAGACTCTAATTATGATTTTCAAATTTTCGAAGATCCTGAAGCATTCAAACAAGCAATTTTTCAAAAAGATCAAAAATATGGGCTTTCAAGAATGGTATCAACTTTTGACTATCTTCATAAAAAAGATGGTGCTGACTATTACGTAGACGAGGATGGCATCAACCTTCCCTGGAATCGTAGCTATTCAAATATAACGTGGGCAGAGCAACCCGAAACGATAAATGAAGTTGGATCAATCTATACAATTCAAGGATTTGATTTGAATTATGTAGGTGTTGTGCTTGGCCCTTCCATTCAATATGACGAAGAGACTCAGCAACTAGTCATTGATCCTAAGCAGTATAAGGATAAAGGTGCCTTTATTTCGCGTCAGGACTTAAGTAAATCAGAAAATGAACAGGCAAAGGAAGACATCATTTTAAACTCATTAAATGTTTTAATGAAACGAGGTGTAAAAGGACTTTATCTTTATGCTACGGATCTGCAATTGCGAAAACGTCTATTACAGCTAAAGGAGAATGACTCATGCATGAAATTGAATTTTTAATAAAAAAAGTCGATGACTTTCGGGATGAACGGAATTGGAGGCAATATCATAACGCTAAAGACTTAGCGATTTCTTTATCTATCGAAGCATCTGAGTTACTAGAGGCTTTTCAGTGGAAGACAAGTGAAGAAGCTTGGGAAGAGAATAAAGAGAATATTAAAGAAGAAATTGCTGATGTATTAATTTATGCGTTAACGTTATGTAGTGAGTTGAATTTAAAAGTTGAAGATATTATCTTAGAAAAAATCAATAAAAATAACATAAAGTATAAAATCGATGAAATTAAGTAAAACTCTATAAATTCATTATATTTATTATAACTGTTTTTAAAGATCATATAAAAATTAACAATGAAAAAATATAGCACTAAAAGCTCATTATTATTCTAGCTATATTTTTTCATTGTGCTTAAATATTCAATTGAATTAATCAGTAGAAAAAACTTTTAACACTAAATCCGCTAATTTTTTTGTGCGAGTATCAATATCCTGTATGGTCCAAGATGTTTTTAAATTTCCTGTTAATTCATCAGTAATGATAGATTTATTTATAAATAGTTTGGTACGTAACCCTGTATATTCTTGAGATCCTTTTGGCCTATAATCACGCTTTTCTATAAAATCATTATTACTCAATTCAGAGTTATAACCAGTAAGAGTAATGTTTCCTATTCTATGCATATTTTCTTTTTGAAGATTTTCAGCGTGTNNTATATTATCTGGAGCAATCATTTGCTTCCATGATTTCTTAAGATCAATATTTTGCGGTAAGACATGTTCTAGCGTCCAAATAGGTTTCCCATTCTCATAATCATCTAATGTATCCTTATATTGTTTATTAAATAAGTTTCCATATCTTCGTTCAATTTCTATTAAGATGAATCGAACTGTTTGTGGTGAAGTATCATATACAGATTCATCTAATCTCACTAAAAATTCTTCATCGCTTACTTTTATAGGATTTAAAATATTCTTAATTGTTAGTAAAGCAATATCATCTAAGTTATCTTCGATTTTCTCAAGTTGGCGGACAGTCTGTATTGCTTTCGCACGAATGTTTGAAGATTTAGGTTTTAGCACAATATTTCTGCGAACATAGTAACTCACTAAATAGTCAAAAATAGAAGTTAATGTATTCTCAGAAATTTTTTTCTCAGTTAGCTTTTTTAATAAAAATAGCATTAAAGGGTATATTGGAGATGTTTCAAGTTTAGATAATTGTTTAATTTTCATTCGGAGATTCTCATTAAAAAATAATTCATCGCTACTTTTTATTTTAGGAATAATATTAGAGAAAATTTTTGCGTTAATTAATAATGTCTGTATATATTTATACTTCTTTTCTTTGAATAATTTCTCATACTTTCTAAGGGAAGCTTGTTTAGTTATTGAAGAAGTAGAATCACTTTCAAAAGTATCATAATTATTTTGGAAAAATTGTGTTATTGAAGGAATATTTGTTTCTCCGTTCTCATTAGAAAAAATGTGAATCAGCTTACTCCATTCTTCTAAAGCCATACTATCTCCAATATCTTTTACTGCTTCACTTAGGTAATATGACTTCAATAAATCAATTAGTGTCAAAGGTAGTCCTTTAGCATTTAAAGAAATAAAAACTGAGTAAGCATCGGTTAAATCGTTAACTGTGATTCTTAATAATTCTATGTTATTTAACTTTTTATAAAAATTTTCTATTTCATCCAAATCATTTATACCATCAATATTTATAAGACTTTGAATAAATTTATAACGTTTTCCAAAGGTTCTATTTCCGAATTTACCCTTCTCTTTATCTTCAAACACTTGAAGATAATTCATGAAAATCCCTGCATCTGGTTCAAGTAATTTTAATTTAGGTTTATTTTCATAACCTATTAGCTTTCGTTTGATATCTGTTTTTAAAGAATAAATAGATTCTCTTTGTCCTTTTGAAGAGTCTTTGTCATCGATATTATTTAGTTCTTCATAGATCGCTAATAAAAACAGAGCAATCGTTGTAAGCCTCTGTTGACCATCTACAACATCAAATTCATTTTTATTCTGAGAAGGAGTTACCAGTAAATTCCCTAGATAGTATCCAGATTCTTCGTTGATCACATCATTGTAAAGTGATTCGATATTACTGTCATTCCATGAATAATTGCGTTGGTATATCGGAATTTTATATATTGTTTTTCCTTCAATAGAAAATATTTCAGAAATAGGTTTTGATTCAGGGTTTATATTCATTTTTTCTCCTCATTACGTTTTATTTATCATAACAATTAAAAACTTTATAGAACTTTAATAATTGCATTTTATCTTATTATCCTTCAGTTTAAAAAGTAATTTATTAATCTATAATTAATTATACCCTGTATTATTTTAAAAATTTCATTTGGAAATTTTAGTGAAACTAAAACTGATAAATGATAATTTTTATATACAAATGGTGGTCCAATTTTAGACATTGGCTGTTTTATTAATAAGCGCTCTATTTTATGTTTATTAAATTCTCCTTTTAACTCTGCCGTTTGCGCATCCTTCAATTCCCGATACTTCTCCGCATGCAAATACTCATAAAAGAATGGTGCTACTTCTTCGGCCGTAATCGGCTCCATCCAACGCTCTTCTCCCCGCTCAAGCATAGCTAGCAAGACGACCATCTTATAGCTCCGGTTCATGATCGTCTTTTCGACCTGCTCAATCAATTCACGATTTGCGTCGTACGCTTCGACCTCTTCGCCTGATAACTCCTGATGCTCTTTCAAGAACCCAACATAAGAACCCCACTCCTGTTTATAGCCTTGCGGAACGGCTGCATACTCTCCGATTTCAACATAGGATGGTCGACGACCGAGTTCGTATTTGATTTGCTCGTACTGCTCGATCAACCGTAACTTCCGCTGACTTGGTTGCCTGAGTCGATGAATCAACTCTAGTGCCCGCGTATCGAACTCAATAACACAGCCAGGTGGTGGCGTAATCGGTTCTGTCTCCCCTCGCTTGAACGATTCTTTCATCTTCCCGAGCAGTTTCAGTTTCGTCTCGACGTTACGATAGTTCCCGATCAAATCAATGATGACGCAGTGCGATTTGTCTTGTGCTAATCGTAGTCCGCGTCCGATTTGTTGCGTGTAGATAGCGACGGATTCCGTCGGACGACAGAACAGCAGTGTATCGACTTTCGGAATATCGACACCTTCGTTGAATAGATCGACAGTAAAGAGAACGTCAATTTCGCCTTGCTCGAATGCTTGCATGTATTTTGCACGATTCGTCGTCTTTCCGGTCAGTGCAAATGCCGTCTTTCCTTTATCCTGGAATACTTGCGCCAGATATTCCGCCTGCTTAATTGACGAACAAAAGCCGATCGTCTTCGTTTGCCGATGTTTCTCCCACGAATGATAAATATTATCTGCTACTTCACGATCAAGTTGTCGATGCTCGAGCTGCGACGCATCATACGTCCGACCGATTCGTCGAATCTGGGAATAGTCGATCGTGTCGTGAATACCGTAATAATGAAACGGCGTCAAAAAGCCTTCAGCAATCGCTGCTGTGAAATGCATCTGGAACGCAACGTTATGGTGACAGATCGCATAGACATCCGCACCGTCCATCCGGTCTGGTGTCGCCGTCAGACCAAGCAGGAAACGGGGCGTGAAATGATCGATGACCTTCCGATAACTCGTCGCTGCCGCGTGATGGAACTCGTCGACAATGATGAGATCAAACTGGTCCGTTGCAAAGCGATCCAAGTGACGTTTTTGCGCCAACGTCTGGACGGAAGCGAAGACGATCTCCGTCGTCTCCGTGACGGTCCGGTCACTGCCGATATAAAAGCCGGTCTGCCACGCCGGATTGACTTTTTTAAACGAACGCTCCGCTTGCAGTAACAGTTCTTTTTGATGCGCCAGGAATAGGACTCGTGTAAAGTCTCCCGCAAAGAACGCACTGAGGTAGGTCTTCCCTAATCCAGTCGCAAGCACTGCCAACGCCCGTGTCCGTCCTTCTTCCATCGTTTCCCGTAACGCGTGCAGCGCTTCTTCCTGCACCCGGTGTGGCAGGATTTCTTGTGAAACGACGACCGTTCTTTCGTCATACTCGACTTCTGGTTCCGCGACATATTGACGTGCCGCGTACTCTTGACGATAGGTTTCTAAGACAACCGGATTCAGTTCTTCTGCCGATTCACTGAGATAAAGATCCATGAAGGCATCAATCGCATCATCAAGGATCTGTGGAGCGACAGCTTGCGGTAGATGAACGTTCCATTCAATACCGGACCGAAGCGCACTGTTCGAGATGTTCGACGAACCGACGATTGATAAGCCAGTCTCTGCGTTTCGAAACAGATACGCTTTCGGATGGAAAGAGCGTCCACCTGACCGATAAAAGCGAACTGACAACCCATCAAGCGCAAGCAACTGCGCCAATGCTTCTGGATCGGTGATATGTAGATAGTCGCCAATCAACAGCCGAATCTCGGCTCCTCGTTGCAAGGCACGACGAAATGCCGGGACGAGCAAGGCGACGCCTGACTTCTGAGCAAACGCTGCGACGATATAGACTTCCTCTGCCTGATCAATGGCCTCGACGAGTGAGTCATATAAATGATGCGTCGTCAGCTTCGCTTCCGGGATCAATCCTCGACCTCGATCAGGTAGAGGCGTTCTTCGAAGCCGCCTCGTTGTTGCTGTTTCTTCGCTCGGACGGCTTCCAGTTCCTCGACTGTCACGCCATGCGTTTTCGCTAACACCTGGATCAGCTCCAGTAAATCGGCTAATTCCTCGACAGCATCTGCGTCCGTCGTCGCTTCCTCGTATTCAGTGAGTTCTTCATGCAACTTCTTTTTGGCTTCCACTAGGAATTCATTTTCGTTCAGCGTTCGGAACGTCGCTTTTTTCCCGTTTTGGTCGATGATGTTTGGAATCGTGTCTCGAACTAATTTATGATAAAGTGGCATATCAATTCACTCCTTTGAAGGGTTGAGGGATCTCCGAGTCGAATCACTCGGTGTCGTACATATGTATTTTATAAGAGGAGGTTCTTTTCATGTCTACATTCAAACAGATTGACACAACGAACGCCCCTGCTGCGATCGGTCCTTACTCGCAAGGCTTTATCGCGAACGGAACACTCTATGCTTCCGGTCAAATCCCGATTGATCCGGCAACAGGTGAACTTGTACCAGGCGGAATCACGGAGCAGACGGAACAAGTCATGCGAAACGTCGATGCCATCCTGAAAGAAGCAGGACTGACACCTGACCGCGTCGTCAAGACGACATGCTACTTAACGAGCATGGAACACTTCGCTTCTTTTAATACGATCTACTCCGATTACTTCGCACCGCACGATCACTTCCCGGCTCGGTCTTGTATTGCGGTTAAGGAACTACCAAAAGGTGCATTAGTTGAAGTCGAGATTTTAGGACTCGTGTGATCTAATCGCTACGCACTCGCTGCGTAGCGTTTTTTTATCGCAGTCCCCAGCGTCCTGTTCCTTTTCCGGTCTCACTGTAAAAAAGGTCCTGCTCTCCCCTATACAATTCACACTCACTCGCATGCAGGTAAATCAATTTCCGGATGCGTGCCTCGAGTCCTGCCTCTGATGTAAAGCGTGATAGATCCAAATGCTCTGCTTGCCTGAAACGCTGGTAGATATCAATTAAGTCGAGTGGCGATTGTCGTTCTAGGATTCGCTGAATTACATCAAGTAATTGTTGGCTCTCATCCGTCATGTCCCTCTAACTCCTTTTTCATCACTTTGTTTTGAATCACATTCATCATAATCGGTATTTGCACGACCAGATTCAAGACACTCACTCCAAGAACCAGTTGATTGACTGTCAATGGATTGAAGTATCCTTCGCCATATCCTTCTCCTACACTGAGTGCAATCCCGTACGAAATCGCAAATGAAACTATGTTACCGATGACGATGTATTTCGGTTTCCCCCTCCGCGCAAGGGAATACGATAAAGCACCAAGTCCAAACAAAAATAAGACATATCCTAGTATTGAACCCTCTTTCCAGTCGAGGTAAGGTCCAAGCCACGCAAACGGAATCAGATACAATAGGGCTCGTTTCATCGTTCATCCTCCCCTTCTTCGTCTTTTCGGTTACTCCCGGCATCATAATAACCGTATAGCAGTTCCCGAATCATCCACCATCCAGGTGGAAACACGTTTGAGTGTGACACTTTTTCTGTGCCGTGTTCTGTCGTCACATGCATTTCCCAATCCGTTCCGTCCATAATCGTAAGGCTTTCAGGATTCGAGTACTCCCGCCATTTCTCGGCATCGAACAAATCTGACCACATGTCGATTAGATAGATATCCTCTTCCGTCAGTTTTATAAGTAACGGATCCATTTCGTCAGGTAAAATTAATCCATGTGGAATCCATGGGGCTAATACTTCTTCCTCATCTTCCGCACGAACTGTCTGACTTGTACGGTCCCACCAAAACGTCTGTCCTCTTCCCATGCCGGACTCTCGGAAATAAATTCGTTCGACTGTTTGCATCACGCTCATCCTCTAAAATTGATATTTCCATTATAGCCCATTTGCTATTTTTAACCTGTTACATTTTTTACTACGGTTCTGCTGATTTCTGTGACTGTGAAACATTTTCCTCCTTATATCAGTAGATGTAGTGAAAGGAGATGTTTCATATGCATGTATCCATTCACCAAGCTGGTTATGACGTCGGTCAGCCCGTCTTACAAGAGATCGCGTTTGCTTTACAGCCTGGATCCATCACCGGTTTGATCGGTACGAACGGTGCAGGAAAAAGTACGACGATTCAAGCCATGTTCGGTACGCTGCCATGGGTCGAAGGAGAGATCGATTTACCGGCCTCACTCGCCTATATTCCGGAACAGCCGACCTATTACGAATATTTGACGCTCGCCGAGCACCTTGAGCTGGTCGCCTCACTTCACGAGACAGATCACGCTTACACGGAACGACTCTTAAAGACATTCGAACTGCATGCTGTCACAGGTGACTATGTATCCTCTTTCTCTAAAGGAATGAAACAGAAGGTGATGCTCGTCTGTGCCTTGATGCAACGCGCAGACTGCTTGATCATCGATGAACCGTTCGTTGGTCTCGACGCGGTCGCAACGATTCGGTTGTTGCATTTACTTGAAGCAGAACGAACGCGTGGCGTGGCGATTCTGCTCGTCACTCATGTCCTCGATTCAGCGGAACGGCTTTGTGACGATTTCGTCTGGATTGATCAGGGACGTATCAAACATCAAGGAACGCTCGCTCAAATCGGTGAAGCCGCTGGTCAGCCAGGTGCCCGCTTATTCGACATCATGGAAGCGATGGTGCTCGAGCATGATTGAAACCTTTCTGAAGCAACGGATCCGTCGACGTCACGCGGAACAGCGTCGCTTCTTTCGAGAAATCTTCGACTGGACGATCTTGCTGTATCTTGTCGTTCCAGTCGGTCTGTTCATCATCTATGAGACGGTTCAGATCTTAAGTGGTCAAGCGGACTGGGTTCAAACGGTTCCGATCGCTTGGATTTTACTCGGATGGATTCTATATGGATTCCTGCCCGCCTTTTACGCTTGGTTCGAACCAGCGGACCGTCTCTTCTTCAAACTGGTTCCTGGAGCAATCGTCCGAATGAAGCGGTATTCTGTTCGGTATCACTTCGTGCGGATTTTCTTATTAACGGCCGGCTTACATCTACTCTGTTTCCCGCTACATCACATCCGGTTTGACCAATCTAGTATCACCGTACTGCTGACTAGTCTCGTGCTTTCTTTACTCCAACCGTTCTTTAGCTTCTGGACATACCGGTTATCTGGGCAACGGTTCTTGCGGAAATGGAGCGGTCATCTC
>NZ_DJUM01000031.1:88244-88668 GCF_002440475.1 Exiguobacterium sp. UBA6282
TGGTCACAGCGTGAGGACGGATTAACGGAGGACATTCTGTTGTCGATGAAACGACAGTCGAGTTTATCAACAACCGTCCTTGAATTGAACGGTGCCTTACCGAAGCCGTCTCATCGAAAGCGACCCTTCCTTCATCTGCGACTATTCAAGAAAACGCATCAGCAACTCCCACTGCTCACGTATCTGCGGGATCCGAGTAAGCGCCGCTTCTTGCTCCAGCTGTTCGCTGCGATGAACTACGGTCTTCTCGTCTTACCATGGATTGGACGCGGTCTCGTCATCACCTTCGTACTATTCGTTCTCTTTCAAGAACGGAAACAACATCACACGTGGTTCCGCAGACAATCATTCTACCAGCATATTTCCAATTGATTGATTTCTGCTATACTTTTTCTAATACATGGTTGGAGGGATGACTTCATGC
>NZ_DJUM01000037.1:0-2513 GCF_002440475.1 Exiguobacterium sp. UBA6282
ATCCTCGGTATGGACGAGTTGTCAGAAGACGACAAATTGACTGTACACCGTGCGCGTCGTATCCAGTTCTTCTTGTCGCAGAACTTCCACGTAGCTGAGCAGTTCACAGGACAAAAAGGATCGTACGTCCCAGTTAAGGACACGATCCGCGGCTTCAAAGAAATCCTCGAAGGTAAACACGATGATCTAACGGAAGAAGCATTCCGTCTCGTCGGTCCGATCGAAGATGCGATTGAAAAAGCGAAGGCGCTTGTCTAAGTGACAAAGCATAAGGGGGACTTGAGATGAACACACTTCATGTCAATATCGTCACCCCGGATGGCGAAGTGTATGATGGCGATATCCGTATGGTCGTTGCGAAGACGATTTCTGGTGAGATCGGGGTTCTCCCGCACCACGTCCCACTCGTGACACCACTCGATATCAGCATCTTGAAGTTGCGCCACGAAGATGGCGGACGCACGTTGATCGCTATCAGCGGTGGCTTTATGGAAGTGCGCCAGGATACTGTAACGGTTCTTGCGGAAACTGCGGAGCAAGCAGACAAGGTCGACTATGACCGTGCTGCAGCTGCGAAGGTTCGNNGCAGAACGTCGTCTCCAGGACACGAAATTATCAGAACTCGAATTCAAGCGTGCTGAACTTTCACTGAAACGAGCAGTTAACCGTCTCAGCTTGAAAGACTACGGTCGCGATTGATTCGACCAAAGACCCGAATTCCTTTGCGGAATCGGGTCTTTTTTTGTACGATACGTCAATGATTTTTCTAAAGACAAACGTTTTCGCAAGAGGGAGAACGATACAGGTTTAAAACGCCGTAAAAATGTAAAAGTACATTATATGCCTCGTCTTCACAATTTCTTCAACATTTTTTCTTTGGAAGACTAAATTTATCTTCAATAAATATATTTTATACGCTAAAATTAATTCAGCGTGTTCTTTTTTGTTTGCGCAATCATTCATTTTATGAAATCATAGTAAAGTTGGAGAAACTATGAAGAAGAGGTGCAACGAAAGTGACATCTATTGGTGTGAGTGCGTTTGTTAGTATGCTGGTCTACATCGTAGCGATTCTACTCGCTTGGTGGTCCTTATTACCAGTCAAATGGGAGAAAATCCTGCAACATCCTAAAGGACCGCATGCGGTAGCCTTGCGAACGATTCTAGCCATTGCACTCGGATCGATCGTCGCTCGCTTTTTATTGGATTATGCCGGTTTTGCACAGCGTCTTCAGTTTTTAATTGGGTGAACTTGTAACTGCATTGTAAACCCTGAAATGGTAATTTGTTTTAACATGGAACAGGACACTGCTCTTTCAATGAAGGAACACAGTCATTTAGCAATCATCTAACATTACAATCGAAACGTCGTATTGGCTTTGGAGTAAGAGATCAACTATAGGGAAGTTTCTTTTCTAACATTCGTTGAATTCCAACTATGATCCTCACCAATCACGAATTGAACATACTAGAACAGAAACGAAGCAGAGGAGTAGGGAGAATGGAAAAAATCGTTGTCCGTGGCGGACGTAAATTAGCTGGAACAGTCAAAGTAGAAGGTGCAAAGAACGCGGTCTTAAAAACACTCGTCGCGACATTGCTTGCATCAGAGGGCCAATCGGTTCTTCAAAACGTACCACGTCTAGCAGACGTCTATACAATCAATAACGTCTTACGCAACTTGAATGCGGAAGTCGAGTTCGACGCTGAAGCAAACACGGTGACGGTCAATGCCGAACCGAATCTTAAAGATGAAGCGCCACTCGAATACGTCCGTAAGATGCGGGCTTCGATCCTCGTCATGGGTCCATTACTTGCACGTCTCGGTCGCGCACGTGTTGCGATGCCAGGTGGCTGTGCGATTGGTTCACGTCCAATCGATCTTCACTTAAAAGGTTTCGAAGCGATGGGTGCGAAGACGATCATCGGAAATGGATTCGTTGAGGCACATGTTGACGGTCGTCTCAAAGGTGCAAAAATCTACCTCGACTTCCCATCAGTCGGTGCGACAGAAAACATCATGATGGCTGCGACACTCGCAGAAGGAACGACAGTGATTGAGAACGTCGCAAAAGAACCAGAAATCGTTGATCTTGCGAACTTCTTGAACGCAATGGGCGCAAAAGTCCGCGGTGCAGGTACAGAAACGATCCGCATCGAAGGCGTCGAGAAGTTACACGGTGCGACACACTACGTCATTCCGGACCGGATTGAAGCAGGTACGTTCATGATCGCAGCAGCAATCACGGAAGGTGACGTCGAAGTCATCGGTGCTGAGCGCGAACACCTTCGTCCACTCATCTCGAAGATGGAAGAGATGGGCGTTAAGATCACGGATACAGAAGAAGGTCTCCGTGTCGTCGGTCCAGCGAAACTCGAAGCAGTCGACGTCAAGACGATGCCACACCCAGGTTTCCCGACAGACGTTCAAGCACAAATGATGGCGCTTGTTCTCAAAGCAGGTGGCACATCGGTCATCACGGAAACTGTTTTCGAGAACCGCTTCATGCACG
>NZ_DJUM01000052.1:0-825 GCF_002440475.1 Exiguobacterium sp. UBA6282
TCGTCGGTGTCGGTGCGATCATCGGCGGATCAGTTTCTGTGATTCGTTCCGTCCAACGTTTTAGAAAGCAACGGACGAAGTAATACGCTCGTTGTGAAAGCGCAAAAAGCAGGAGGCATTCGCCTCCTGCTTTTTGTGTTCCAAACGGATGTTCGTCGCAGAACGAACGCTCGCATGCTACACTTAAGCTACTATATTTAAAAAGTGAGTGTGATAAAGATGAAATGGATACATACTGCCGATTGGCATCTCGGCAAAATCGTTCATGGCGAGTCGATGCTCGGGAACCAACGGGCGGTCCTGAGCCGAGTTTTTGACACTCGTCGATCGCGAACAACCGGATGCAATCGTCATTGCGGGTGACTTATACGACCGCGCCGTCCCGCCGACAGAAGCCGTCGAACTGCTTGACAAGACGCTTGCTGCTTTGATCCTTGATCGGGATATCCCGGTCGTTGCGATCAGCGGAAATCACGATTCGGCCGAACGGTTGAGTTTCGGAACGACGTTACTCCAACGGGCCGGTCTGCATCTCGTCGGAAAACTAACGCCGGTCATTACTCCGGTCACGATTAAAGGAGTGTCGTTCTATCCGGTGCCATTTGCCGATCCAGCGACCGTTCGGTACGTGCACAAGGACGAAACGATCAAGACACATGATGACGCGATGCGGACGATCCTTGCTGGATGTAGTCCGGACGGACCGAGTGTCCTCGTCGGTCATGCCTTTGTCATCGGTGGACTCGAGACAGATTCGGAACGGCAATTATCCGTCGGAACGGCAGGGCAAGTTAGTGCGAGCCAGTTTGCACCGTTTACCTATAC
>NZ_DJUM01000052.1:843-3868 GCF_002440475.1 Exiguobacterium sp. UBA6282
TACAGCGGATCGCTCTTGAAATATTCATTCTCGGAAGCCCATCACATTAAAGGGGTCGATGTGTTGACGTTGAACGATGCGGGTACGTTCGATCGTCGGTTCGAACCACTTGCACCAAAACGTGATTTGCGGGAACTGACCGGTAGTCTCACTGAGCTGACAGACCCGGCGTTCGTTGCGACACAAGACACGGACGATTACTTAAAGATCAATCTAACGGATGGTGAAGCCTTGATGGATCCGATGGGCAAGCTCAAGAAAATCTATCCGAACATCCTGCACCTCGAGCGAATTGGATTCGTCCGTGAGAGTACGCGGGCGGTCAAAGCATCGCGTGAGCAGGTCAAGGATGCTTCTGTTGCGGATCTGTTCAGTGAATTTTATGAAGCAGTTCGTGAGAAGAAGCCGACGGAAGCGATGCGAGCCGTCTTGAAGGAGGAAGCGACATGCGCCCAGAACGACTGACATTACGCGCCTTTGGTCCGTTTGCTGGTGAAGAGACGATTGATTTCACGGCACTTGCTGGACGGACGATGTTCGTCATTTCCGGGAATACAGGGGCTGGGAAAACGACGATTTTTGATGCATTGACGTTCGCGCTGTATGGCGAAACGTCCGGTGGCGAACGGGAAATGAGCGAACTGCGAAGTCATTTTGCCGTGCCCGAGCAAAAGACGGAAGTTGAACTGGAGTTTACGCTGAAAGGAGAACGGTACCGGATCATCCGCCAACCGAGTCAACCGCATCCAGTCAATAAAACCGGTTACTCGCATGAAGCCGAGCTCGCTCGGTTCGACGGAACGACATGGAAGCCGCTTGCGGTCAAGATTCCAGAAATCAAACAACGCGTTCAAGAGTTGATCCAGCTCGACCATAAACAGTTTTCACAAATTCTCCTGTTGCCACAAAATAAGTTCCGGGAACTGTTGATGGCAGAGTCAAAAGATAAATTGCAGATTCTCAAACAACTGTTCAAGACGGAACATTATGGTGAGTTCCAACAACGCTTGCACCGACAAGCGCTCGATCTTGCGGCACGCATCAAGGAAACGAAGACGAAACAATGGGCCAAGCTTGAGGAGTTACCCCTGCAAGCAAACTGGAGTGAATTAACGGAAGCGGACATCCGGTTACGAATGGAAGCGTTGACGACGGAACGGGATGAGTGGTTGACAGCGGCTCATGAAGCGGAGCAACAAACACGTACGATCGTCGAGAGCAAAACGACACGGTTGCAAAAGGGCGAACAACTCGAAGCAGCTTTCCAAGAGCAAGAGCAACTTCAACGGACGGAGCAATTGTTGCTTGAACGATCATCAGACATTAAGCGGATGCAAGAAGAAGCAACGGCTGCCGAACGTGCTCAAATCGTCGCACCATTTTTTGATCAATGGCAACAAGATCAAGAACAGCTAACACGACTTAAACGGCAACAGCAAGAAACCGAACAGCACGTCACGCGCTTGACAGAGTGGCAAGGCACCGTTCAAGACAAAGTAAATCGATTACTGGCGGAAGAACCGCAGATTGAACAACTGAGTCGTCGTCTTGAGAAAATTCAAGAAGAATGTGAACGGTTGGAAGCGGAGACCCTCTTACGGCAACAACAGCAACAACTGACAGAACGCTTAAAGCAACTTGATCCGGAACCGTTCAGGAAACAACTTGAACAAACGCGGACGGAGCGAAAGACCGTTCAGGAACAGCTACGACCATTGCAGAACGTCGGAGCAGAACGCTTACAGGCGCAAGAACGACGCTTCACCCTGCAACAGTTGGCGACGAAGTTCGCAGAGTATGACAAGTTGGAAGCAGAGCGACAACAGTTGATCGTCCGCGGTACAAGCGTCCGGAATCAAAAAGAGGCGGCAGCGCGTGCGTATGAAGTAGCTCGTAAAAGTGAACGGGAACAACTGGCTGCTGAACTTGCCAAGGGATTGACGGACGGGCTGGCTTGTCCTGTCTGTGGCAGTACGTCGCATCCGCAACATGCTGTCGCCGTCGCACAGGAACTATCGGTCGATGTAGCGCAACAGCGGTTCCTAGAAGCCCAACAAGCGCATCAAGAGTTACAAGCCTCGTACCGGACGGTTGCAGAGCGTCTGCAACAACTGACGATCGAGATTCAAAAGACGAGTGAAAACAAGTCATCTCATGCGGATGTTTCAGCACAGCTTCGGGAAGTCGAACAGACGGAAGCCCGATTAGCGTCAGCACAGACGGAAAAAGCGCGTCTTGAGACTCGCCTGCAACAACTCGAGCAATCCATGGATCAGCTACAACTGAAAATCGATGCAATGATCAAAGACCGGACCGTCATCGAATCGGAAATGGCACACTTGTCTGGTCGCCTAAGTCAATCAGGAGAGTCCACGAAATCGCTACCAGCACTCCGTGAGGAACAACAACAGGCAGAAACACGTATCGAGCAGTTTAAGCAAGACAAACAGAAACAGCTACACGAGAAGGAACAGCTCGATCGTGACTTCGCGGAACACCAAGGTCGATTCCGTCAATTGACTGAGGCATCTGCTGAACAAAGCGACCGATTAACGAGACGCGAAAAGGAATTACACGCAGTCTTGGCAGAAGAAGCGTTTCCGACGATTGAAGCCTTCCGCGATGCGAGACGGTCTCGTGACGAACTCCGTCACCTCCAAGAATGTTTGGAACAAGATCGTCTAGCGCGGCAGGAATTGAAGCTGAAGCAGGAACAAGCCCGTTTGAAGACAGAAGGTCAAGTGCGTCCGGATCTCGAACAGTTGCGGATGGATGTGAAGACGGCGTCGCTTGAACTGACGGAGCGGACCGACCGACGTGTCGGGCTTGAGAAGGAACGCGCACACATCGATCAATTGATTGCGGCTTGGGAAAGCTTGCAACGCCAGATTGAGGACGAGGATGCGAGATACGGAGTCATCGGCGAACTCGCTCGCGTTGGTGTCGGGGAGAATGCGCAACGGATGACATTCGAGACGTACGTCCAGACGGCATACTTCGATGAGATCTTGTTCGCCGCAAACCG